>NZ_JAOCCT010000036.1:0-53355 GCF_029840555.1 Stenotrophomonas sp. GD03877
CCACGTTCAGCAGCGAGCACAGCGCCAGCATCGCGTCGTCGTCGCGGGTCAATGCCATCACGCCGGTGAAACCGTCGCTGCCGGCATCCACGCTCCACAGCGTGTAGTTGTGCTCGCGCAGGCGGTCGAAGGCGGTGGACATCAGCTGCACGCCGTCCAGGTCTTCGGCGAAATCCTCGTCGTCCAGGTCGCCACCCCAGTCCAGCTGCAGGTTGAAGCGCGCCGACAGCTCGTTCACCGCCGACTGCAGCGATTCCAGGTCATCGCGCTCGACCTCGAAGCCGGACTGCCAGGCGATGGCCGTGAACAGTGCCGGCACCCAGTCACTGTCCGCTTCCAGCGGCTGCCCGTCCTCGGCCAGGTGCTCGCGCCAGCGGTTGAACTGCTGCAGGGCCAGCTCTTCGTCGCCCGGGTTGATCAGCACCAGCAGGTTCCAGACCCGGGCCTCGAAGCCGTCTTCGTCGAAGTCGTGGATGTCTTCCTCGAAGTCGAAATAGTCGCTGTTGTCGGGCATGGCGGAACTTCCTCTGGGGCAGGCCGGCATTCTACGGTTTATCCTGTGCCGCTGAAGCCGGCCTTGGTGGCCGTCACTGTGAATGAAGCGATGAGCGATACCCCTCCCGACCACCTGGCGATCAACCCGGCCAGCCCCTTCCATGATGCGCAGGCGCTGGAGCGCGGCGTCGGCGTGCGTTTCAACGACGTCGAGCGCGACAACGTCGAGGAATACTCGGTCAGCGAAGGCTGGATCCGCGTGCAGGCCGGCAAGGCCCGCGACCGCCGCGGCAACCCGATGACCATCAAGGTCAAGGGCAAGGTCGAGGCGTATTTCCTGGACACGAAGCCGGAGTAACCGGCACCGGCATGTAGAGCCGAGCCTGTGCTCGGCTGCTTTTCGTTCCGGGTTCATGACGCCTGAAGCAAGCGTAGCCGAGCATGGGCTCGGCTCTACATGCCAGGGCGGAATCCGCGTCAGCGTCAGCAACGCCCGGTCCCAGGCGTCATTCGCGCTTGCGCGACTCCAGCAGGTCCAGGTTGCGGATCAGGCGCCGCGAGATCTCATCGGAGATCACCCCGCGCCGGGTCAACCGGAACAGCTCCTCGCGCTCGGCATTGAGGCCGGCACTGCGCAGCTGGCGGTAGCCCATTTCCATGCGCCGCACCTTCTCCGGGTCCACGTCGGGCCCCTCGCTGTCGCGCTCCAGGTGGCGCTGGTACAGCAGGCTCACCCGCGACGCGGCGTCGTTGTACAGCTGCACGTTCTCGGTGTTCTGGTTCATCACCAGCTGCTGGCGCATGCGCTCGACCCCGGCCAGCGCCGCCTTCGACGACAGCCGGCGCGCCAGGTCCTCTTCCTTGCGTTCACCCGAATCGGCCGGCAGCTGCAGGCCCTTCAGCAGCTGCGGCAGCGCGATGCTGGCGCCGAGCAGCGAGAACAGGATCACCGAGGCGGCCAGGAAGATCACCAGGTCACGTGCCGGGAACGCACTGCCATCAGGCAGGAACAGCGGCAGGGTCAACACACCGGCCAGGGTGATCGCACCGCGCACACCGGCCACCGAGGTCGCCACCACGATGCGCCAGTTCGGTGCCTCGCCCCGCTCCAGGCCGCGACGGCGCGCGCGCAGCAGGTTCCAGCGCAGCGACAGCCACACCCACAACAGGCGCAGCACGACCAGCGCCAGATTGATCACCACCACATACACCAGCAGCCACCACGCACTCTGGTGGCCGGTCTCGTTCATGGTGGTGGTGGCGCGTTCGACGATGCCTGGCAGCTGCTCGCCCAGCAGCACGAACATGATGCCGTTGAAGCTGAACTGCAGCATGTTCCAGACCCCGGCACGCTGCACGCGCATGCTGCCGGAGACGCGGCCGGTCAGCTCGACATAGCTCATCGCGATACCGGCGGCGACCGCGGCGAGGATGCCGGAGGCGTGGATCTCTTCGGCCAGCAGGTAGGCCGCGAACGGAATGAGCAGGTTGACCAGCATCGCCGCGCCCGGCTCTTCGCCGAAGCGGCGCCACAGCCAGCGCTGGAAGGTCGACACACCAAGGGTGACCGCCACGCCCACCGCAAGGCCGGCCACGGCCACCCACACGAAGGTCAGCGAGGCCGTGGCCAGCGAGAACGTGCCGGTCATCACCGCAGCCACCGCGAACCGGAAACAGACCAGGCCCGATGCATCGTTGAGCAGCGACTCGCCTTCCAGGATGTGCATCAGGCGCTTGGGAATCGGCGCCTTGGAGGCGATCGCACCCACTGCCACAGGATCGGTCGGCGACACGATCGCCGCCAGCGCGAAGCACACCGCCAGCGGCATCACCGGAATCAGCCAGTGGATCAGGAAGCCGGCGCCGATGACGGTGAACACCACCAGGCCGAACGCCAGCTCGAGGATCGCGCCCTTGTCGCGGAACAAGCCCTGCTTGGGAATGCGCCAGCCATCCAGGAACAGCAGCGGCGGCAGGAACAGCAGGAAGAACACTTCCGGCTCCAGCGCGTGGCCGCGGTTGAACACCCCGGCGATCACCGCGCCCAGGCCGATCTGCACCAGCGGCAGCGGCAACGAGAACGGGAGGACGCGAACCAGGTAGCCGCTGGCGACAACGGCCACCAGCATCGCCAGGACGACTTCAATGGTATGCATGCTTCTTCCAGGAAGCGGCGCGCGGGGAGGGTCGAAGGCCAGCGCCGGAAACCCGGAAAAAACTACCACATGCGGCCACGACCGCGATGGCCGGGGCCGCCGCGCGTCAGCCCCGGCTCATGCCGCCCCGTCGAAGCGGTACAGATCCATGGCGAGGAAGCCGGCATCGATGCCGGCGTCGATGCGGCGTGCACCGAAGCCGCCCTCGCCGGCCGCGCCCATCGCGAAGAACAGCGGCAGCAGGTGCTCGTCGGTCGGGTGCGCGCGCTCGGCGAACGGCGCCTGCCGGCGGTAATCGAGCAGGGCCTGGCGGTCATCGGCGGCCAGGCGCTGCTCCACCCACTCGATGAAGGGGCGCACGTACGGCGCTTCCTTGCCGTCCTGGTGGTCGCCCCAGTCGTGCAGATTGTGGGTGATGCTGCCGGAGCCGACCAGCAGCACGCCCTGCTCGCGCAGCGGCGCCAGCGCGCGGCCCAGCGCGAACTGGTGCTTGGGACCCAGCAGCGGCTGGATTGACAGCGGTACCACCGGGATGTCGGCCTGCGGGCGCAGCAGCCGCAGCGGCACCCACGCACCGTGGTCCAGGCCACGCTGCGGGTCGAGTGCCACCGGCAGGCCCGCAGCGGCGATGCGGCCGGCCACCTCTTCGGCCAGCGCCGGATCACCCGGCGCCGGGTACTGCAGTTCGAACAGCGCGCGCGGGAAGCCACCGAAGTCGTGGATGGTGGGCGGCTGCGGATGCGCGCCGACCAGCGGCTGCCGGCCCAGCCAGTGCGCCGAGGCCATCACGATGGCACGCGGCGTCGGCAGGTCGCGCGCCAGCTCGGCCAGGCGCACACCGACCTGGCCCGGATGCAGGGCAGTCATCGGCGAACCATGGGAGATGTACAGCGAAGGCAGGCGGGACATGGAATGCTCCAGTTGCAGGATCAGGCGGCGATCAGCGCGAACGCAGTGTCCACTTGCCATCGCCGACCAGGAACAGCACCACCAGCGCCAGTGCCCAGAACGCCGGGTATTCCCAGCCGCCGCCGGCATTGGCGAAACCGAAACCGTTGGCGCCGTGCACGCTGACGATGGTGCCCAGCAGCAGCGGTACGCCGACCAGGCCCACCCAGCGCGCATAGACGCCCAGCAGCAGCGCGACAGTGATCACCAGCTCGACGCCGATGGTGAGGTAGCCGAGCGCGCCGGGCAGGCCCAGCGACTCGAAGTACGCCGCCGTGCCGGCCGGGGTGAATACCAGCAGCTTGGTCAGCGCATGGGCCAGGAACAGCACGCCCAGGGCCAGGCGCAGCAGGGTGGCGCCATACGGCGCCAGCGGCGAAACAGGAGCGGTCGTGGTGTGCATGGCAAAGCACCTTGAAGGGAGTGGGCACAGGTTATTGCGCCTTCACGGACTGATAAATACGATCGATTGACCGTATTTATTTCAAAAGGCGCAACAATGGATACCCTCGAGGCGATGCGCGTGTTCGTGGCGGTGGTCGAGCGCAATGGCTTCAGCGCCGCCGCCCAGGCTCTGGACATGTCCACTGCCGGCGTCACCCGCCAGGTCGCCGCGCTGGAGAAGCGCCTGTCCACCCGCCTGCTCCACCGCACCACGCGCCGGGTCAGCCCGACCAGTGCCGGCGCCGCCTACTACGCCCAGTGCGTGCGCCTGCTGGCCGAATTCGACGCGCTGGAGGCCAGCATCGGTGCGCAGGCGCTGGAGCCCTCGGGCACGCTGCGCATCAACGCACCGGTCAGCTGGGGCATCGCCCGTCTCGGCCCGCTGCTGGCCAGCTACCGCGAACGCTTCCCGCAGGTGGAACTGGACCTGGCCCTGTCCGACCGCCTCGTGGACATGGTCGAGGAAGGCTACGACGTGGCCATCCGCATCACCCGCGAGCCGGGCCCTACCCTGATCGCCCGCCGCCTGGGCGAATCGCGGGTGAGCCTGTGCGCCGCGCCGGCCTACCTGGCCGCACGCGGCACCCCGCAGACCCCGCAGGACCTGCAGGCACACGCGTGCCTGGGCTACAGCTACTGGGCCGCCGGCAACAACTGGCCGCTGCAGGGGCCCGGTGGTGAGGTGAAGGTGGCGGTGAACAGCCTGCTGCACGCCAACAACGGCGACGTGCTGCGCGAAGCCGCGATTGCTGGCATGGGCGTGATCCTGCAGCCGGATTTCCTGCTGGAAGACGCGCTGGCCGATGGTCGCCTGGTGCGCATCCTGCCGGAGTGGGAGGCCTCGCCGATCGGCATCTTCGCGGTCTACACCAGCCGCAGCCACCTGGCACCGAAGGTGCGCAGTTTCATCGATCATCTGGTGGAAAGCGGGGTGTAGACGAGTCTGGTGTTTGCCGGCCAGCGACCGGCAAATCCGAGATCCGCTCAGGCAGCAACTTCGTCCAGCGCATCGATGATCCGTTCCAGCGGTGCCGGCCGCCCCAGCAGGTAACCCTGCACCTGGTCGCAGCCGTGCGCGGCCAGCCAGTCCAGCTGCCCCGGCGTTTCCACGCCCTCGGCGATGATGGTCAGGCCCATGCTGTGGCCCAGCGACAACAGCGCGCGGCAGATCGAGGCATTGCGCGGATTGGTTTCCACGTCGGCGACGAAGCTGCGGTCGATCTTCAGGATGTCCAGCGGCAGGTGCTGCAGGTAGGACATGCTGGAATAGCCGGTGCCGAAATCATCCAGCGACACGCTGATGCCCTGCTCGTGCAGGCGCTGCATGGTCTGCATCGCCTGCGCCGGCTTGCGCATCAGGCTGCTCTCGGTCAGCTCCACGTGCAGGGCACCGCGGGCCAGGCCGAAGTCCTGCTGCGCACGGGTGAACTCGGCCACCAGGTCGCTGTTGAAGAACTGCACCGCCGATACATTGACCGCGATCGGCAGCTCGCCCCAACCGGCCTCGACCAGCCGGCGCTGCGCTTTCGCCGCCGCGCGGATCACCCAACGGCCCAGCGCCAGGATCAGCCCGGTCTCCTCGCACAGCTGGATGAACTCGTTGGGCGGGATGAAGCTGCCGTCGGCCTGCGGCCAGCGCAGCAGCGCCTCCAAGGCGGCCGGGGTGCCATCGCTGGCATGCCGGATCGGCTGGAAATAGAGCTGGAATTCGTTGTCGATGGCGGCATGGATGCGCCCGGCCAGGCGCAGCCGGTCGGCCAGCCGTGTGGTCACCGCCGCATCGAACCAGACCACCACGTTGCCCTCGGCGCGTGCCGCGTGCGCGGCCTGCGCGGCCATGCCGATCACCTGCTCGGCACTGTGGCCGTCACCGGCGGTGTGCACGGCCACGCCGATACGCGGTTCGAACTGGTGCAGTGAATCCTTGCCGCGCATCGGCGCCGACACGATCTGCAGCAGGTCGTCCAGCACGCGCTGGGTATCGTGCTCGGCACCGATGGCCAGCACGAAGTCCTCGGCTGGCTGGAAGGCCAGCGTGCCACAGCGCGCGCCCAGGCCACCGAGCCGGGTCGCCATCGACTGCAGCACCGCATCGCCGATCTCGCGGCCCAGCGTATCGGCCACCAGCTGCAGGCCGCGCAGCTGCACGAAGGCGATGGTGTAACCCTGTTCCTGCTCATCCAGCTGTTCGGTCAACGCACGCACGTTGAGCAGGCCGGTGGCCGGGTTGTGCCGCGCCTGGTAGGCCAAGTCGCGCTCGTAGGCCAGCCGTTCGCTCACATCCTCGGCCAGCACGAGGCACGCCGGCTGTCCGTCGAAATCGAGTTTGGACAGGTGTGCGCGCACCTCGAACACGCTGCCATCCTTGCGCCGGTGCAGGCGCACGGTCGCGTCCGGAGGATCGCCCACCTGTGCGCGCTGGATGGCACCACGCACTTCGTCCCAGCCTTCGCGCGGGCGGATGTCGAGGATGCTCATCGCCAGGAACTCCTCGCGACTGTAGCCGTACTGGCGCACGGCGGCATCGTTGACCTCGATGAAGTGCAGCGTGTCCGGATCGAACACCCAGAACGGCGCCGGATTGCGGTCGAACAACAGGCGGAAGCGGCGTTCCACCTCGCTCATCTGCTCGCGGGCCTGGTAGCGCTCGCTGAGGTCGGTCAGCGCGCCGATCATGCGGCGCTCGCTGTCGGCCACCTCCACCCGCTGCCCACGTGCGCCCACCCAGCGCACTGCGCCCCCGGGCAGTACCAGGCGGAACACCTGGTCGAGCACCGCGCCACCGGCGAAGGCCTGGTCGAAGGCCTGCTGCAGGCGCGCGGCATCGTCGCGGTGCACGCGTGCGAAGAAATCAGCCACCGGCAGCGCATCGGTCTGCACGCCAAAGATCTCGCGCGCCAGCGGCGACCAGCGCAGCAATGCGGCGTCCTCATCCACGTACCAGGTACAGACACGACCGACCTGGTGCGCAAGACGCAGCTCGGCGTGGCCTGTTTTCAGCTCCTCGGCCATCGCCTGCTGGCTGCGGGTGCTGCGGCGCACGGCATACAGCAGCACCAGCAACACCGCGATGTAGGCCAGTACGATCGCCACCGACGCCTGCAGGTAGGGCCACCAGGGCGCGAGCACGTCCTCGTCGGCCAGGCCGACCTGCACCGCCAGCGGGCTGCGTTCCAGCGTGCTGATGGTGATGATGCGCGGCACACCGTCGACGACGCCCGGCATGCTGCCCAGTTCGACCACCGCCTGCTTGCCGAGCAGGTCGCGGCGCGGGAGATCGTAGCGACGGCCCACCGTGCCATGCGGATCGGGTACGCGGGCCAGCATGTAGCCCTCGGCATCGCTGATCGAGACCAGTCCGTTCGGGCCAACATCGAGCCCGCCGACGATGCGCTGCAGTTCGCCACAGCGCAGCCGCGCCAGCAGCCAGCGTTCATCGGCCATCGGCAGCGCCAGCGGGACCACCCAGCCACCGTCGCTGGCCCGCTGCGGCGGGCCGATGTACAGGGCGCTGCCCTGGCCACGACGCTGCGGGTCGGTCCACAGCGGCAGCTGCAGGTCGCCCTCGCCGGCCGTCAACGGTCGGCCATGGCGGTCGAGCACGGCGATGCTGTGCAGTTCGGCATGCCGGCCCAGCACCCCGCCGATGGAGGCATCCATCAAGGCCGGCGCCTGCGCCGGCACACTGCGGAACAGCTCGGCGGCGTCGGCGGCGATGCCGGACATGGCCCGCTCCAGGTTGCGCAGTTCCAGCGCCAGCAGGCGCTCGCTGCCCACCGCCAGCGCCCGGCTCTGCCGCTGTGCCGCTTCCAGGCGGCGGTGGTAGTCATTGACCAGCATGAGGGTCAGGCCGGTTACCAGCAGCACGCCCAGCAGCACTCCGCCCCAGGTAATGGCGCGCAGCGGGCGGGCCAACGCGCGTTTCAGCGCGGGCATCGGCGGGTGTTCCTTGTGCAGTCGGCTGGCTTCATGCGCGAACGAATCCTCCACGTCCCCGACCTCAACGGCCGGCGGACGCCATTCTTGACGCCTGACCCCACCCCGCATGGCCACCTCCCCGTGCCCGCGCAGGGTTCCCGGGCCCAGCATGCACCACCCCGGTGACGGCGTGAAGATCGCTTCCGCGCGTTCAGCCAGATCCCGCACAGGGCAGGTGCCACAACGGGAGGGCCAGCCGGGGCGGAGCGGATTAGACTTGGGGTTTTCCGCTGCAAGAGAAGTCCATGTCCAAGCTGCGCCGTCCCACCCTGGCACTGGCCATTGTTGCCAGCCTGACCCTGGCCGCCTGCGACCGCCCGGCCGATCCGGCCGCTGGCAACGCCAAGCCCGCCGAAGCTGCGCCCGCTGCGGCCAAGCCGATGCTGGGCAGCTTCGGCTTCGATGCCAGCGGCATGGACCGCAGCATTGCCGCCGGTGATGACTTCTTCGGCTTCGCCAACGGCACCTGGGTGAAGAACACCGAGATCCCGGCCGACCGCTCGCGCTTCGGCAGCTTCAACGTCATCGCCGAGAAGACCCTGGCCGACACCCGCGCCATTCTTGAGGGCGCCGCCGGCAACACCCAGGCCAGCGGTGACGACAAGCTGATCGGCGACTACTACGCTGCTTACATGGACGAGGCCGGCATCGAGCAGCACGGCATTGCGCCGGTACAGCCGCAGCTGAAGGCGATCGACGCGATCGCCGACAAGGCCGGCCTGGCCCGTGCCCTGGGCGGCGACGTGCGTGCCGACGTCGACCTGCTCAATGCGACCAACTTCTACACCGACCGCCTGTTCGGCCTGTGGGTGTCGGTGGACCTGCTGCAGCCAGACCGCAACGCGCCGTACCTGGTGCAGGGCGGCCTGGGCATGCCCGACCGCGACTTCTACCTGGGCGGTGGCCGCATGGCCGAGCTGCGCAAGCAGTACCAGGCCTACATCGCACAGATGCTGCAGCTGGCCGGCGTCGCCGATCCGGCGGGCAAGGCACAGCGCATTCTCGCGCTGGAAACGAAGATCGCGCAGGCGCACGCCACCCAGGAAGAAACCAATGACGTGACCAAGGGTGCCAATCCGTGGACCCAGGCCGACTTCAATGCGAAGGCGCCGGGCATGGACTGGAGCGCCTTCCTCGACGCGGCCGCACTGGGCAAGCAGCAGGACTTCATCGTCTGGCAGCCCAAGGCCGTGGCCGGCCTGTCCAAGCTGGTCGCCACCGAGCCGCTGGATGCCTGGAAGGACTACCTGGCCTTCCACGCGCTGGACCGCGCCGCTGCCTACCTGCCGAAGAAGTTCGCCGATGCCCGCTTCGCCTTCCACGGCACCGCGCTGAGCGGCACGCCGCAGCAGAGCGACCGCTGGAAGCGTGCGGTGGACGACGCCAACCATGCCGTCGGCGAAGCGATCGGCAAGCGTTACGTCGAGAAGCACTTCGACGCCAGGACCAAGGAACGCGCGGACGAGATGGCGAAGAACATCATCGCCGCCTTCGCCAAGCGCATCGATGCGCTCGCGTGGATGTCGCCGCAGACCAAGGCCAGCGCCAAGGCCAAGGTGGCCGGCCTGACCGTAGGCATGGGCTACCCGGAAAAGTGGCGTGATTACACTGGCCTGGAGATCCGCCGTGATGACGCGCTGGGCAATGCGCAGCGCGCCGAACTGTTCGAGTACCAGCGCAACATCGCCAAGCTGGGCAAGGCAGTCGACCACAGCGAGTGGGCGATGCTGCCGCAGACCATCAACGCGATGAACGTGCCGCTGGAGAACCGCCTGGTGTTCCCGGCCGCGATCCTGCAGCCGCCGTTCTTCGACGGTGCCGCCGACGACGCGGTGAACTACGGTGCGATCGGCGCAGTGATCGGCCACGAGATCAGCCACGGCTTCGACAACGCCGGCGCGCTGTTCGACGAAACCGGCAAGCTGCACAACTGGTGGACCGCCGAGGACCTGAAGCAGTTCAACGCCGCCGGTGATGCGCTGGCCGCGCAGTTCAGCAGCTACGAGCCGTTCCCGGGCGTGCATGTGAACGGCAAGCTGACCCTGGGCGAAAACATCGCCGACGTGGCTGGCCTGGGTACCGCCTACGACGCCTACCAGCTGTCGCTGCAGGGCAAGCCGGGCCAGACCCTGGAGGGCTTCACCCCGGACCAGCGCTTCTTCCTCGGCTTCGCCCAGGCGTGGCGCAGCAAGAGCCGCGAACAGGCGCTGCGCAACTCGCTGCTGACCGATGTGCATGCACCGGGCCAGTTCCGCGCACTGACCGTGCGCAACATCGACGCCTGGTACCCGGCGTTCGAGGTGAAGGAAGGCCAGAAGCTGTACCTGGCGCCGGACAAGCGGGTCAAGGTGTGGTGATGTAACCGGAACGGGCGCCGCAAGGCGCCCGTTTCACTTGCGGGTAGCTGCCAACCTTGGTTGGCGCTTCCGCGGCACCGCGAAAAGCGTGCCAACCAAGGTTGGCACCTACCAGGCAACCGCGGGCCACTCGCGCAGGATCTCCACCGGCGCGCCCATGCGTGCACAGGCGCGGCTGGCGAGGCCGTCGGGCAGCGCACGGCGGAACAGCGGCGCCATACCCTGCATCAGCTTCGCAGACGCCGCAGCCTGGGCGCGCTGACGGCCACTGCGTGCAAGCATGCCTTCGGCCCAGTCCGGCAGCAGCGCCGCGCCCGCACCGAGGAACACCTCGCGCGACAGCCCCGGCACCGGTACCGGCAGGCGCACGCCGGACAGCACCTCCAGCACCTCGCGCGAGCGCTCATCCACACGCAGCTCCGGCTGACGTGCACAGAAGTACGCCGCCACTTCCGCTTCGCTGCGCGGCACATCCACCGCGCCCAGTGCCTCGGCCACGCAACGGTACTCGTCGTAATAGCGATCGGCGATGTGCGCCGGCACCTCGCGCCCGTAGCGTCGGAACCCATGCAGGAAACCGAAGGCTTCGGTCACGTGCACCCACGTCAGCAACTGCGGATCGTCGGCGGCGTAGGGCTCGCCCTGCGCGGTCTGGCCGCGGATCTGCGCATGGATGCGGCGCACCCTAGCCACCAGCGCCTCCACCTCGCCGCTGGGCGCATAGCTGGTGCCGGCAACGAAGGCCGTGGTGCGGCGCAGCCGACCCACCAGGTCCTGGCGGAAATTGGAGTGGTCATAGACCCCGGCCAGCGCGCGTGGGTGCAGGGTCTGCAGCATCAGCGCGCACAGGCCACCGGCGAGCATCGAGGGAAATTCGGCGTGCAGCCGCCAGGTGACGCTGTCCGGGCCGAACCAGCCCGGATCGCCCTGCGGATGGTCGTAGTCGATACCACTCTGGCCGCGCGGGAAGGCGTCCAGTACCCAGCGTCGGATCGGCGCCGTGACGGGGCGGGAGAGTCGCTGCAGCAAAGCCGGCATCACAGGTCCAGGAGAGGCGGAAGAACAGTCGCGTCTTGCGCGGTTGGCTCCGATTCTCGGCGATCACGCCTCCGGCGGCGAGCCTCCCCGCTCAGCGACGGTTTCATGTGCGGTCGCAGCACGTTTCACCCTGCGACATCCTGTCGCAGGCCTCGACTGCGATGCTGCATCGCATCAATTTTCACTCCCACCGGTCAAACCCTTGCGCCGCTTGGCATTGCCCCCATTGCACGGCTCGCTGGAAGTGCTAGAACTGGATCCGCCACACCGTCCAATGCTGATCGACGCACGTTCCACAAGGAGCCAGCCATGATTGCCTTGTTCAAGGGTTTGGGAATTCTGCTTCGCGACAACGAGCTCTACAGCAGCCCGTTCGACAAACAGGTGGCGCACTGGCGCAACCTCAGCGAGCAGCAGATCCGCGATGAAGTGGCTGTGCTGGCCCAGGCCAAGTGCCAGTGGCTGATCGCCTCGATCGTCGGCTGGCAGGCGGCCTCGCTGCTGATCCTGGGCCTGATCGCCAGCTACCTGTGGCGCGACGACTTCCATATCACCTTCACCCGCGTGGTGATCGTGTTCGGCTCGTGGGTGTCGATCCTGTTCGTGATCTGGTTCATGGCCAACATGTTCGATCAGCAGGCCGGCTTCGAGCGCTGGATGAAGGCGTTCAACAGCCGCGCCCGCATCAGTTCCAAGGCCGACAGCGTCGAGCACGTGGCCGAGGCGCTTGACCTGGCCGAGCACTATCCGGAAGTGCTGGACTACAAGCAGGCGGTCACCGCCAAACGCGAGCTGCGCCACGAGGACATCCGCATCATGACCGAGATCGGGCGCATGAAGCAGCACTCCGAACTGGTCGGCCGCCTGAACCATGTGGGCGAGAACGAGCACCACCACGACCTGACACTGCAGCCTGCCTACTGACCCTTCAGGGAAGCGGGGGGACCCACACTGCCACCGTGATCACTCACGGTGGCAGTGTTCTATCCGGTCCTGGCTGACGCACTGGTGGAAGCCCTTGGGCAGGTCACGCATCGCCTCGGTCTTCCCCACCGCCACGGCAAACCGGCGCAATGGTGGGGTCGCACACGCGGCGTCGGTACTGCACGCTGGGCCCAGCACCAGGTAGTGGCATTGGCCACTACTGCTGGCGATGCACTGGAACCGTGCCTCGCCGTCGACCACGCTGCCCTTGCTGTAAAGCGTGTCCACGCCGTTGGCACGGGTGCGGGTGATCGAAGTATTGCTGGATTTCTCACAGCCAGCCAACGACAACGCAGCGATGCAGGCAAACAGGAACAGGCGCATGGTGCCTCCAGGATGCGGCTACATGCCGCGGAACAGGCTCATGAACGGCTGGCTGACCACCAGCGTCTCCGTGCGCCCGCGCAGGCGCAGCACGCCGCGCCCGGTATCGTCGCGGCTGACCGCCGCCACCGCCTTCATGTTGACGATGGTCGAGCGATGGATCTGGCGGAAATGCTGCGGGTCGAGCACTTCCAGCAGTTCGCGCAGCGGCGTGCGCAACAGGCTCTCGCCGGCAGCGGTCACCACGGTGGTGTACTTGTTGTCGGCACGGAAGTAGGCCACGTCTTCCAGCATGATCAGCTGCGTCTCGCGGCCGTTGCTGGCGGTGATCCAGGCCAATGGCGGGCGCTCTGCCGCACCCTGCGATGGCCCCAGGCGCCGCAGCAGGCGCTCGAGTACGGCATCGTCCTGGCGCGTTGATGGCAGCCGCGACAGGATGCGTTCACGGGTGGCCAGCAGGCGCTCGTCGCTGACCGGCTTCAGCAGGTAATCCATCGCGCCCTGCTCGAACGCGTCGATGGCGTACTGGTCGTAGGCGGTGACGAACACCACCTGGGTGCGCGGGCTCAGCTCGGACAGCGAACGGGCTACTTCAATGCCACTGATGCCGGGCATGCGAATATCGAGGAAGGCGATGTCCGGCTGCTTCTCGGCCAGCTGCTCCAGTGCACTGGCGCCATCCTCGCACTCGGCCACCAGCTTCAGGTCCGGCCACAACCGGCCCAGCTGCTCGACCAGCGACTGCCGCAGCAGTTCCTCGTCTTCGGCAATGAGCGCCTCAAGCGGCATGGCTGCGCTCCTTGCTCGACTGCGGCAGGGTCATGGTTGCGGCCACGCCGCTGGGGAAGTTGGCGACGATCGCCACGCCGGCCTGCTCACCGCAGGTCAGGCGCAGGCGCTCGCGCAGGTTCTTCAGGCCGATGCCGGTACCGCTGGTGCCCTGGCCGAAGCCGAGGCCATCATCGGCCACCGTCACCGTCACATGGTCATCGAAGCCACGGGCCAGGATCCAGATCGTGCCACCGCCGGGCTTGGGTTCCAGGCCATGCTTGATCGCGTTCTCCACCAGCGTCTGCAGCGCCATCGCCGGCAGCTGCACGCCGTGCAGCTCGTTCGGCACCTGCACCTCCACCCCCAGCCGTGCGCCCATGCGGATACGCAGGATCTCCAGGTAGGCACGGGTGCGCTCCAGCTCCACGCCCAGCGTGGACAGCGATTCGTCCACCTGTGGCAACGAGCTGCGCAGGTACTGGATCAGGTGGCCCAGCATCTGGTCGGCACGTGCCGGGTCGGTGCGGGTCAGCACCTGCGCGTTGGCCAGCGTGTTGTAGAGGAAGTGCGGTTCCACCTGCGCATGCAGCAGATTCAACCGGGCCACCGACAGTTCCTTTTCCACCTGGGTCTGCTCGGCCGCGGCCTGCTCGTCGCGGCGCTGGTCGGCAACACGGCGGCTGATCGCGCGGGTGACCGCTTCGGCGTTCTCGAAGTTGCTGCCCTCATCCAGCGCCAGCAGGTCGGCCCACCAGCCGGCATCCGGTTCAAACAGCAGGGTGACGGTACTGGTGCCCTGCCCCGGCGTGACCGTCGCCAGCACGCTGTTGCGCTTGATCGCCAGCCGAGCCGGCAGATTCCAGCGCGACGGCTGGCGGCCGTTCCAGGCATCCACGCGGCGCACGTAGGCCCGTACCTGCAGGCTGCCGGCCGAACTTTCCACGTCTTCAACGCGCGGCAGTTCGGCGATGGCCGCTTCCACCACCGAGAATGCCTGGCCGGCGTCCATCGGCAGTTCCACCTGGCGGCGCTGGCGGCCGGAGAGCGTGGTCGAATCCAGCCGGCCGGCGACCAGCCAGACGCGGCGTACATGGGTAATCGCGCTGCCCAGCGCGGAAATCATCAGGAACATCGCCAGCAGGCCGAAGATCCAGCCCGGGCCATCGTTCATGCCGCTGAAGATGCCGCTCCAGACCATGCCGGCGACAAACAGCGCCGCAGCCCAGGCCAGCAGGTGACGAAGCAGGAGAGAGAGGCTGGCAAACACGGCGGCGCCTTGGAGGAAGGGGGTGAGCCGAGCATAGGGCGGCCCGCCGGGCAAACAAGCGGGCTGCGACGAAGGGCCCGAAAGCGGGGATGGAAGCCGTTACGGAAACGCCGGGCATGGCCCGGCGTTTCCGGGCGGGGGCAATGCCGGCCAGCGGCCGGCACTACCGAACGCCGTTATTTGCGCTGGTCGGCGCTGGCATCACGCACGGCGCGGAACGACTCGTCCCTGCTCCAGTTCGGCCAGCTGCGCGAATTGGCCAGCTGGTTGCCCAGCGTGTACAGCACTTCCAGGTCGCGGGCGGCACCGGCGAACACCCAGTCCGGTTGCCATTCGTCGCCCTGCTGGTGGTAACGCTTGGCGGTGTAGTCCTCGGAGGCCTTCTTGCCCGCGGCCACGCCGCCATCCACCCAGTCCTGGCCGGCCGACCAGGACAGCGCCGGCACGCCACGCTTGGCGAACGGGAAGTGATCGGAGCGGAAGAACAGGCCGGCTTCCGGCTTCGGGTCCGGCGTGTAGCGGATGTCCCAGCCCTTGGCCACGTCCTTCAGCTGGTCCAGCAGCTCGAAGCGCGCGGCGCCGTAGATGCCGAAATCACGCGACGGCCCGAACGGTGCCATGCCATCCATGTTGATCACCGCCACGGTCTTTTCCAGCGGGTACAGCGGATGGGTGGCGTAGTACTCCGAACCCAGCAAGCCCTTTTCCTCGGCGGTGACCGCCAGGAACAGCACCGAGCGCTCGGGGCGCCTGGCCTTGGCGAAGCCGCGCGCCAGTTCGATCAGCGATGCGGTGCCACTGGCGTTGTCCAGTGCGCCATTGAAGATCCGGTCGCCACGCGCGTCCGGCTCGCCCACGCCGATGTGGTCCCAGTGCGCGCTGTAGACGATGGTCTCGTCCGGGTGGCGGCTGCCTTCCAGGCGTGCGGCCACGTTGTGCGAGGTGATCACTTCGGTCTTCACCGCGTACTTCGCGTCCAGGCTGGCGCCGGTCAGCGGCACCGGGGTGAAGTCGCGCTGCTGCGCCTTCTTCTTCAGCGCTTCGAAGTCCTGCCCGGCAGAGCGGAACAGCTCCACGGCCAGGTCGCGCTGGATCCAGCCTTCCAGCAGCGGGTGGCTGTCGGCCGGGTTGTCACGCACCACGTCGAACATGGTGTTGGTGTTGGAGCCGGCCACGGTGGCCCAGCCGTACGACGCCGGTGCGGTCTCGTGCACGATCAGCACGCCCAGCGCGCCCTGGCGGGCACCTTCTTCGTACTTGTAGGTCCAACGGCCGTAGTAGGTCATGCCCTTGCCGTCGAAGTCGCCCTGGCCGGTCTCGAAGTCCGGGTCGTTGATCAGCACGACGGCGATCTTGCCCTTCAGGTCCACGCCCTTGAAGTCGTCCCAGTTGCGCTCCGGGGCCTTCACGCCGTACCCGAGGAACACCAGCGGGGCCTTGCTGATGTCGACGTTGCTGGCGCCGTTCATGGCGGCGCGCACGGCGATCTGCTTGCCCTGCTCCAGCGGCACGGTCTTGCCGCCCTGGTGCAGCTCCAGCTGCGGTGCGCCGACGATGTCGCCCTTGCGCAGCGGCACGGCCTGGGTCCACAGGCGCTTGCCATCCTTGAGGTCACCGCCCGGCTGCAGGCCGGCATCGGCGAACTGCTTGCTGAGGAAGGCGATGGTCTTCTCTTCGCCGGCGGTGGCCGGGGAGCGGCCTTCGTAGGCGTCGGAGGCCAGTTCCTTGACGTCGGCGGAGATCCGCGCGCCGTCGAATTTCGGGGTGGCGGCCATCAGTGCGCTCGACACTGACAGGGCCAGCAGGCCCAGTGCTACTCGCTTCATTGCTCTCTCCAGCAGGGAAATCCTTCTGGAGTGTAATGGGATTCGGCAGGGCTGCGCCCTGCACCTGCAGAGGCCAGGGCAACAGCAACAGCCGAAGCAACAGCGGCATTCCGTGGGATGGCGGGGTGGGTCCGGTTGCGGGGGTCGCTGCAAGTACGTCCATGTAAGCTCGGTCGCCGCATCCATGCGGCTCACGCCCCCGCAACCGGACCCACCCCGCCTTCGACAGATTCCCGCTGCTGTTGGTAGGTGTCGACCTTGGTCGACACGCTCGGAAACACGAAGGGGTCAGATCCCTTTCCCGTCGGGAAAGGGCTCTGACCCCATCTGTGTGTTGCTTGAGCCTGTTACCAGTTCGGGTCTTCGGCCGGGGCCGCCGCGGCCTTGGGCTTCGGCTTGGCGGCCGGGCGTGCGGCGGCGGCGGGAGCGGCCGAGGCGGTCGCGCCTGCGGCGGCCGTTGCCGGCTTGCTGCCCAGCTTCTGGCGCAGTTCGATCTGGCCCGGGCGGAAGCCGCCGCGCATCGCGTCGACGCCGTCTTCGATGGTGCCGTAGGACGTCTGTGCAGCCACGCGATCGATGCGGATGGTGCAGCACGGGTGTTCGCTGCGGCCCAGCGAGCGGCCGGTCTGCGGGTCCTTCAGTTCTTCGCCCAGGCGCACGGCCTGCCAGCGCTGGCCAGCCTGCAGCGTTTCGCCGCCCTGGCTCAGTACCACCTGGTCGCCGTCCACCGAGACCACCGACACCGGGAACAGCGTGGTGACGATGGTGGTGCCGATCTGGCCGGACAGCGACTCCATCATCGCCGCCGCCATGTTGCGACCGTTGACCACGCGCGGCAGGGTGCTGGGGCCGGTCGAGGCCAGCTGGTGGTCGAAGCTGTCGGACATCACCACCTGGCCGGTGGTGGCGTTGATCAGGCGCAGAGTGATGCGCCCGCCACCGGAGTACGAGGTCACCTGGCGGTCGGACATGCGCAGGTTGCGCACGCTGCGCGGGTATTCGAAACGTTCGATGGTCGGGATCAGGATCAGGTCGGTCGCCAGCTGCTGGCCCACGCGTGCGGTGTCCTGCAGGCGCACGTTGCCGCTGTTGATGTGGTCGATCTCGGCCTGCAGCTCGTCACCAAACTCGCGGTCCAGCACGATAAAGCGCTGGGTCTGGGTCAGCGTGTCGGACAGGCGTGCGCGGATCGCGTCGGCCACTTCGTCCGCGTCCACGCGGCCGTCGCCCACGGCGTAGCTGCCGGCCTTGGTGCGCGGCAGTGCAACCACGATCTTCGGCTTGCCCTGCTCGTCCGGTGCACGGTACTGGGCGATCTGTGCGCGCACGCGCACCTTCCAGTAGCTGCGCATGCTGCGATGGGTCACATCGGAATCGTAGGAGCTGGCGCCACGCTTGGCATCAACACTCACCTTCTCGTCGTAGCTTTGCTTGACACTGGCCGAGGCCGAACCGCCCTTGGCCGAGGCTTCGCCGGACGCACTGGCCGACGCCGAGCCCTTGAAGCTCCAGCCTTCGTCGCTGGCGCGCACGCGGGCGATGGTTTCCTCGTCCAGCTGCCGCACTTCTTCCTGCGACAGGATTTCATAGCCCAGCACCGCGCCCTGCGAGCCGGCGATCATCTGCTGGGTGAACGCGTCGGCGCGGATATCGCCGACGTGTTCGTCATCCACATCCACATGCAGGCCTGCACGCAGGCTCTGCATCTGGCTGGCCACGCGTACGCCGTTGACCTGCGCCACCGCCGACTGCAATGCCGCCAGCACCGCCAGTTCCGGGGTGCTGCCGATGCCGTCGGCTTCGCGCGCGACCTGGGTGGTGCCGCCGAAATCCGGCGTGCCACGCAGGGGCGCTGCTTCCACGGGCGCATTGCTGGCCAGTGCACTGGTTGCCTTGTCCTTGGCGGGCGCGGCGGCCGGGGTGTCCTGCTTGCCACAGGCTGCAAGCAGCGTGGCAGCCAGGCCCAGGCCGATCAAACGGTAGGTCATACGCATGGAGATTCGCCTCGGATCAGAGCTTGTCGAGCATCGAATCGGCGTTGGACGGCACCTTCACCTTGCTCTTCTTGGCGAAGGTCACGGCCGACTTGGTCGAGCCGTACAGGCCCTGGATGAAGCCCGGCGATTCCTTGGCCACCCATGCACCTGCCGCCAGCTTGCGGCCGACGGTGGCCAGCTGGGTCGCACCCAGGTTCTTCATGCCGGCGGTGAAGTTGCTGGCTTCGCCGCCCAGCTTCTGTGCTTCGGCCGCCGAGGACAGCAGCGAGACCAGGCCTTCGGCGTAGTGCTGCTTGGATTCAGCGTTCAGTTCCGGCTGTGCGGCCTGGCGCTCGTTGATCGCCGCCTGCGCCGCTTCGCTGACCGACACCGACTTCTTCATCGCATCGACGCTGACCGAACCCGACGACAGCGCCTGGCGCTCGGCTTCCAGCAGCTGCACCTGCTCGGCCAGGCCGAAGGCGCGGGCGAACGAGGTCTGGGCCTGCAGCGAGTGCGACTGCGAGGTAACGAAACGACGCACCAGCGCTTCCTGCGCGGCTTCGTCCGGAGCGGCGGCGCTGGAAGCGCTGCTGCTGGAGGTGCCGGTGGCGGCACCGGCCAGGTCCTTCAGCTTGCCCAGGCCAGCGTGGGCCGGCATCGACAGGGTGGCGGCAGCGATGGCCACGACAAGAGCGGTAGTGCGGATCATGGGATTTCCTTTATGAGAGAGACGGCCGCAGCGCGGCACGCGAGATCGGGGATGGCAGCGAGTCAGTGCCGAGCAAGCTCGGCACCCACCAGAGCCGGTAGCGCCGGGCCATGCCCGGCGAGCGCAGCGGTAACGTCAGCGGACCGCCTTGACGTTCAGTTCGTTGATCATCTGCTGCGCGGCCTTCTCGGCGGCCAGCTGCAGGGCGTTGGTGCGAGCGACGGTTTCATTCGGGCCGGTGCCGGAGAACTGCACCGGGCCCACCGACGACACGGTGCGCGGGAAGCGACCGGTCACGTCCAGCACCTTGCCGGTGACGGTGACGAACACGCGGGTATTGCCGCTGGCCGGATCGCGGTCGCGCATGCCGACGTCGAGGGTACCGACGGCGATGTACGGGATGTTGGCCGCACGGATGCCGTTGGCGGTGTCACGCAGGGTGGCGGCAGACAGGTCGTTGCCGGTGCTGAAATCCTTGCGGATGCGCTCGATGCTCAGCAGGCCGCGCGATTCGCCTTCCACGTACTCGGCTTCAACCACTTCGTAGCCGGCAGCGCTGAAGGCACCGGTCATCGCAGTGTTGACCTCGGCCGCGTTGGCCACCTTCCAGCTGATGTTGTCGCTGCGCTGGGTGGTGCTGCCACCGCTGGTGACCGACATCGAACCGTTCTGGTTGATGCTGCCGTTGGTACTCACCGAGTTGCCGCGGAAGCTGTCGCCTTCACGGGTGTTCTCGCTGTAGCTGCTGCTGGCGTCGACGCGGCGGTATTCCTTGTCCTGGAACGACTGCACGGTGTCCTGCGAGCGCGCCATGAACAGGAAGGTCAGCAGCGAACGCTGCGCGGCGGTGGCACCGGCCACGGCCGAACCCGCATCCAGCTTGGTCTGCAGCAGGGTGGTGTTGATCTCGGCGCGGACGGTGACGGTGTAGGTCTTGGCCTTCTTGTCTTCGGTGTCCGACAGCTGCACGGCACTGAGCACGTAGCGGTCGATCTCGCCGATGAACTCGGCGCGGCGCGCTTCGAACAGGCGCAGCTTGGCCGCACCGGTTTCGGCGATGTACGCCTCCAGTGCATTGACCTTGGCCTTGTTCAGGGCCTGGGCACGGGTATCGGCACTCAGGCGCAGGCCGTAGCTGGCCGAACCGGTACCGCGCGAACTGGCGGTCTGTGCAGCGACCGGCGAGGCCACCACCAGGGCGATGAGGATGAGCAGGATGGTACGCATCAACGACATGACTTGATCAACTCCTGGAGGGCTTGGGTCTGCTGCTGCAACGGGCGGCCGCCCGGCTTCTGTTCGTCCAGCCAGCCGCGCGAATCGGCACGCTTGGCGGCGGCGCCGGCAAAGGCGTCGAAGCCGGCCAGCAGGGTTTCGTAGCTGGCCGACCACTGGTCGACCTGCCACTGCGTGACCGGCACCACCTTGGTGGCCCCCTTGCGCAGCGGCTGTTCGAAATAGACCTTGCCGGAGAACGGCTCGGTCACTTTGGCGGTGAAGAACGCGCCGAACAGCATCGTCTTCATCGCCGGGGTTTCTTCGATCACGCCGTTCTTCAACGCATCCACCTGCAGGTTGATGACGTAGTCCGGCTCGGGGATCTTCAGCTGGTAGACCTTGCCGTCGGCAAAGCGCGCCGCCATCGCACCACCGATCGCCTGGCCCGAGGCCGGCGGCAGCAGGCCGACGCCGGTATTGGACGACAGCGTCTTGGACAGTTCATGGGCCAGCGTGGCGCGCAGCGGGGCGTCCCACTTCGGGTCGGGCAGCTTGGCGCGGACCGCGTCGGACAGGGTCACGCCACCGACCTGCAGGCGACGCACCGCGGCATCGGGCAGCTTGGCCTGGGCCAGGCTGGCGGCCAGCACCTGCGACAGGCTGGTATCGGCGCTGCCGTACAGGAGATCGGCGACGATCGCGTCGATATCGTCGTTGTCCGGCCGGTAATCCTGCACGTCGATGCGCTGCAGGGTCAGCGGATAGGACGCGATCACCTGGCGCTCGCGGAAATCGAAGAACAGTGCCTGCAGCGCCACTTCCACCAGCACCTTGTACTGGTCACCGATCGGCTCGACCGAGACCAGTTCACGGTCCAGTGCCGCGGCCAGCACGGTCGCGCTGGTGGTGCCGTCGAGCATCGCCACCGGCTGGTCGATCAGCTGCAGGTGGGCCGGGGCGCGGCGCTTGAGCGACTGTGCCAGCGCCTGGTTCAACGGAATCAGGCCGCGCTGTTCAAGCACCGCATGCGCATGCGGCGTAGTCGCCTGCACGGCGGCGGCATCAGCGGTGTAGGCAAAACCGGCCCAATAGGCCTGCTGTGATTTGTCTGCCGCCTGCACGGCCATCGGCCATACGGCCAGGCACAGGGCACAGGCAAGCAGGCGCGCAAAAGCGCGCGATGCGCTCTTCGTCCTTGAATACATCCAACCGCTCCTCGGTCAATACGCATGGAAAGTGGACGCTGACGCGTCCGCTGGGCGCGAAACATAACGGCTCGCGGGCCCGCCGACAAGTGCTGCCTTCGTCGGGGTCACTCCGTGGGAGGCAGGCCGGCCCGTTGCCGCAGCAGGCCCCGCTCTGCCTGATTCTGGCTGAGTCCGGCGGCTTCCGCAAAAGCGTGACGTGCGTCCAAGTCGCGTCCCAGCGCCTGTAGTAATTCCCCGCGCACCACCTGCAGCGGCGCGTACTCGCGCAGTCGCGCATCCACCAGCAGCGGCTGCAGCTGCGCCCACGCCGCGAAGGCACCGTCGCTGCGCAGTATCGCCACCACGCGGTTCAATGCGACAACTGGCGAAGGCTGCACCTGCAACAGCTGCGTATAGAGCGTTGCGATGCGCGGCCAGTCGGTATCTTCGGGACGCCGCGCCGCCGCATGGCACGCTGCGATGCGCGCCTGCAGCACATAGGGATCGTCGCCGCCACCGGCGGCCAGCGCGCGCGCCAGCACCTGCTGCCCGCGTTCGATCTGCAGCCAGTCCCAGCGCGCGCGGTTCTGCTGGTCCAGCAGCACCGGCACGCCCTGCGCATCGGTCCGTGCTGCGGCACGCGAGGCCTGCAGCTCCATCAGCGCCAGCAGGCCCAGCACCGGCGGCACCGGCAGCCGGTGCGCCAGAATGCGCGCGAGTCGCAGTGCCTCCTCGCACAGCGCCGGACGCATCCAGTCGTCACCGGCACTGGCCGCATAGCCTTCGTTGAACACCAGGTAGATCGCCTCCAGCACCGAGCCGAGCCGCTCGGGCATCGCGTCAGCACGCGGGACCTCGTAGGGCACCTGCTTCTGCGCCAAAGTGCGCTTGGCGCGCACGATGCGCTGGGCGATGGTCGGCTCGGGCTGCAGGAAGCCACGTGCGATCTCAGTTGTGGTCAGGCCACCGAGCAGACGCAGGGTCAGTGCCACCCGTGCATCGGCCGGCAGCACCGGATGGCTGGCCACGAACATCAGCCGCAGCAGATCGTCACCCAGATCATCCTCCAGCGCCTGGCTGTCATCGGGTGCCGGCAGCGCCGCCGGATGCAGTTCCTCGCCCCACTGCGCATGCTGCTGCGCCACCCGCTGGTGCTGGCGCAGCACATCAATGGCACGGTTGCGCGCAGTGGTCATCAGCCAGGCTCCGGGATTGTCCGGGATGCCCTGCTCCGGCCAGCGCTCCAGCGCGGCCAGCCAGGTGTCCTGGGCCAGCTCCTCGGCACGGCCGACATCGCCCCCGAGCAGCCGCGCCAGGCGCGCGATCAACACCGGCGACTCCATCCGCCAGAGGGTTTCCAGACGCTGCGTCAGTGCGGGATCGGGCATGCGCCGATCACAGCACGCACGCCCGGCCCGCACAAGCGCCATGGCTCACGCTTCGACGATGGGCTTGAAGCCGCCCCAGAACATGCGCTTGGTATCGAACGGCATGTCCTTCGGGCCCAGCGACGCCAGCCGCGGGTCGGCCATCACCCTGGCGTTGATGCGGTCGCGCGCCGCGCGCGAGCGGAACACCACGAAGGCGACGATCACCGTTTCGCCGGGCTTGGCTTTCACCGCGCGCGGGAATGACGTGCTTTTGCCCGGCTCCACGTCGTCGGCCACGCACTCCATGTACTGCAGCGCGCCATGGTCCTTCCACACCGCGCCGGCCTTGCGGGCAAGGCGGCGGTAGGCCGCCACCTTGTCCTGCGGGCACGGCAGCACGTAAGCATCCACGTAAGCCATGAGGGTTCTCCCTTGCGGCGGCCGTCAGCCCGGTTCGCCGTCCATGTGTGCGATTTCCCAGAGATGGCCATCCAGGTCCTGGAAGCCACGCTGGTACATGAAGCCCAGGTCACGCGCCGGCTGCGGCTCGCTGGCGCCGGCGGCCAGTGCCTTGTCCACCAGCACATCAACGGCCTCGCGACTGGGCGCCGAGAGCGCATTGATCACTTCCGTGTGGGTGTGCGCATCGGCAATCGGCTTGTTGGTGAACTGCTGGAAAAAAGGTTGGGTCAGCAGCATCACGTAGATGCTCTCGCTGATGACCATGCCAGCCGCATCGTCATTGGTATAGGTTGGATTGAAGCTGTAGCCCAGCGCGGTGAAGAACGCTTTGGACCTCTCCAGATCCTGCACGGGCAGGTTGACGAAGATCATCTGCGGTTGTGGTGCACTCATTGGTAACGCTCCTTGTGGATGAAGAGGAAAGAGGGAGGGATCAGGGCTGCTTCATGCAGTTGACCATCCACGGCTTGCCGTAGCGATCAATCAGCATGCCCCAGCGGTGCGCCCAGAACGTTTCGGCGATCGGCATCTGCACCTGGCCACCTTCGGCCAGCGCAGCGAACACGCGTTCGGCTTCTTCGATGCTGTCGACGTCGACATTGATGGTGGTCGAGCCGCCCTCGCCACCGCCGGGACCGTCGGCCGCCATCACGATGGCGCTGCCGATTTCCAGCTGGCTGTGCGCAACGTGGTCGAGGGTTTCCGGCGGCATCTCGTTGCAGCCTGGCGAGCCATCGGAGGGCGGCATGTCGCGGTATTTCATTTCCGACGTGACCTGGCCACCGAGTGCCTTGGCGTAGAACGCCATCGCCTCATGGGCCTGGCCGCTGAAGCCGAGGAAGGGAATCAGTTTCATGGCAATACTCCGTTGTGCGGTTCAGGCAGTAGTGCCGGGTCCTGCCCGGCAGGGAGATGAATCGGGTCAACCTTCCAGCTGTGCACGCAGACGCTGTTCCTGCTGCTGTAAGTCGGGGGTGAAGGCTTCACCGAAGTCTTCGGCGGTGATCAGCGGGCGCAGTTCCAGCGTGCCGCCACTGCCGAACGGCGCGCGGCTGGCCCACTCGACAGCTTCCTCCAGCGACCGCACGTCCCACAGCCAGAAGCCGGCGATCTGTTCGCTGGCGGGACCGAACGGACCGGCCTCGACCCTGGGTGCGCCACTGCCGAAGTGAATGCGGCGACCGCGCTGGGTGGCGTGCAGGCCTTCACCGGCCAGCATGATGCCGGCGGCCACCAGTTGTTCGTTGAAGGCGCCCATTTCGGACAGTTCCTGTTCGCTGGGCATGCGGCCGGCTTCGGAGTCGGCGTTGGCCTTCACGATCACCATCACTTTCATTGCAGTCTCCCGTGGGGACGCGTGGTGCGTGCCCTTCACTGGGTACAACGAACCAGGGTCATCGGAATCGACACGTTTCCGGAAATTTTTTTTCTGCGTGGAAAGCACGCCTTCGGCGGGAGGCGGCGAACGGCGGAGCCCCTCCGTGGCGGGTTTGGGTTGGTCGCTGAAAGCTCGGGTTCATGGGTTTGGCCGGGTGGGTAGGCGGGTCGGGGGACGCCGTAAACCCATCCATGGGGGCTTGGCCGCGGCATCCATGCCGCGGACACCCCCGCCCCGCCTACCCACCCGGCCTTGGACAGTTTCTTGCCTCCGGTACCCACCACGGGAAGATCAAGAGAAAAGGCAAAAGCAACAGCAACAGCAACAGCAAAAGCAACGGCGGTTGGCTGGCGGCCTCTGCTTTGCGAGCGAAGCGACCCGCTTTTGCTCTTGTTGTTGATTTCCCGTGGTGGATCGGCCGCCGGAATCTGTCTGGGGCCGGGCGGGTGGGGTTGGCGGGGTATCCGCGCCATGGATGGCGCGGCTAAGCCCCCATGGACGGGTTCACGGCGTCCCCGCCAATCCCACCCGCCCGGCCCACCCTCAGGAAACCCGCTTTCAGCGACCAACCCACCCCACCACGGAGGGGCTCCGCCGTTCGCCGATCGCCCGCCGCAGGCGGCTTTTCGCGCTGCAGCATGCCGGCAGGCAAACCTGCGCCATCATGGGCACCCGCCCCCGCCAGGACAGTCCCATGCAGCAATACCTACTTCTGATCTACATCGAGCCTGCCCTGCTGCAGGCCCTGCCCATCGAAGAATTCAACGCGCTGATGCGCGACTGCCTCGCCCACGCCGACCAGCTGCAGGCCGAAGGCACGCTGCTGGCCGCGCAGAAGCTGCAGCCGGTCGACACCGCGCAGACGCTGCGCGTGCGTGACGGCCACAGCCGCGTATTGGATGGCCCGTTCGCCGAAACCCGCGAACTGCTGGCCGGCTTCAACCTGATCGTGGCCCGCGACCGCGACGAAGCCATGCGCATCGCCCGCGACTTCCCGTGGGCACGCTTCGGCAGCATCGAAGTGCGGCCGCTGGAAGACATGGACGCCGAGCGCGAACGCTGCGGCGCCCCGGCTGCCGCTATGGCAGCAGCCGTACCCTGATCTCGCGCGGGCCGATGCCTTCGTTGCCGCTGTAGTCGCGCACACTGGCGCGCACGATGTACTCACCCGGCGGCAGCGCCGACGGCTGCCAACGCCCGGTTTCCATCAGGCCGTCACGCACGGTGTTGGTGGCCAGATAGCGGAAACGGGTCACCGCGCTGCCATGCACGGTGATCCCACTGTCGGGGGCGTAGGCCACGCGCACCGCTTCCTTCTGCGGCGGCATGCGGTTGAACACGATGTTCCAGCGCGGCTGCTCGTAACCCTGCAGCGGCTGCCCAGCCGCATCGAGGATCTGGTAGCCCACCTGGTACATGCCCAGGCGTCGGCGTGGCAGGTTGTTGTCGACCTGGTCCCAGGCCTCGATCACGATCTGCACGCCACGCCCCTGCCGCGCCACCATCACCACACCGTCGCTGCCGGCGGCCATGGGCTGGTCGGTGTCGTCCAGCAGCGCCACATCGGTGATGCGCGGTGCGAAGTGGTCGGCGTAGTTCTGGAAGCCCAGCGCCACGGCGTTGGTCTCGAAACCACCGGTACCCACGGCCAGGTGCACATGCGCCTGGTTGTTGATGCTGCCCAGGCGATCGCCGACGTGGATACGCATGCCGCGGCGCACGCGCATCCGCTCCAGCCTGCCCTGCTCGTCGTACAGCGCCTGCCAGCGCGCATCGAACGGTTCATTGCGTGGGGTGCGGCCCACCCGCATGTGGATGTACTTGAGGCGATCCACGGCCAGGCCCTCGGCCTGCTCGCCCAGGCTCCAGGCCGCCATCGGGCTGCTGATCTTGCCATCGGCGATCGCCAGCACGGTCTGGCCCACATCACCGCGCACGTCGAAGCCACCGTGCAGGTGATGGCGACTCTCGCCCTTGAAGTTGCCGCGCACTTCACCCAGTGTGCCGACCACTTCGTGCCAGCCATCCTGCGGCGCCAACGGCCAGCGCCCGCCGGTATCGGGCAGGGCGGCATCGGCGGCCGGGCCGACCAGTGCCGGCGCGGGCAGGTCGCCTACCGGCAGTGGGCGCAGGCGATGCAGACGGTAGCTGGCGGCGTCGGCCACCAGCACGCTGCCATCGGCATCCATCGCCAATCCGCTGGGGCGGGCCAGGCGTGGCAGTCGACCGTTGCCGACCAGCGCGATCTGGTGGCCCTGGGGCGTCACCTGCACGATGCGGCCATCAAGATCACCCACGTACAGCACGCCGTCGTGGGTGGTGGCCAGCGACAGCGGCCCATTGATCACGCCACCGGCGGCGACCACGGTGCTGACCGTGCCATCAGCGCCTATGCGGCGTACCGCGTTGTTGAACAGATCGGCCACCAGCAGCGCGCCCTGCGCATCGAAGGCCAGTGCCACCGGCGTATCGAAGCGCGCCGCAGCGCCCACGCCATCGGCCATTCCCGGGCGCTCACCACCGGCCAGGGTGCGCACGTTGCCATCAGTACCGATCACCCGGATGCGGTCGTTGTAGGTATCGGCCACGTAGACCTGGCCCTGCGCGTCCACCGCGATGCCCATCGGCGCATCAAAGCGCGCCTGCGCGGCCGGCCCATCGGCATAGCCCTGTTCACCACCCGCCAGCGTGGTCACCTGCCCATCGGTGCCGATCCGGCGGATCGCATGGTTGCCGGTGTCGGCCACATACAGGTTGCCCTGCGCGTCGGCGGCAATGCCCGAGGGCGTATTGAAACTGGCCTGCAGTGCCGGGCCATCGACGCGCCCCTCGCCCTGCCCGGCCACCGTTTCAACACGGCCATCGGGAAGGCGGCGACGGATCCGGTTGTTGTCGCCGGCATCGGTGAAATAGACGCTGCCATCGGCACTGCGCAGCAACGCGTAGGGATCGGCGAAACGTGCCTGCGCGGCGGCGCCGTCGCGGTTGCCCGGGTGGCCATCGCCGGCCAGCGGTTCGATCTGCGCGGTCCACGCCAGCGGCGTTGGAACCGGACCCACCGGTTCAGCCAGCGTATGCAGCGGTGTCTCCCACCAGGTCGCAGCCAATGCCACTACCGTCGCCAACGCTACGCCTGCCGCCATCCATTGCCACCGTGCCATCGTGCTGCGCTGCCTGCCTGCTGCCTGAAGAGGCACCGACAATAGACGCTGAACGCACGATCCGCCATGGCCAATCGTACGGCCAAACGCCAGAGTTCCATCCATCGCGCTTGTTCTCGCTGGCTGCAGCGGGTTCAATGCGGTTCCCACGGATGGAGATCCTCCATGCCCCGCATCCTCCCCCTCGCCGCCCTGCTGATTGCCGCATTGGCCAGTTCATCCGCCACCGCCTCGATCACGTTGGTGCCACAGAAGCCGTCCGTCACCGCCGATGCAATGCACCAGGCCTATGCCACGCGATGGGATGAGGCCATCCAGCAGTCGCGCAGTGGCAACACGCTGGGCGCGCTGATCGCGATGGAACGGCTGATGGAAGATCCGATGCTGGATGACTTCGATGCCGAACATCGCGGCCGCGCCGCGCAGGTGGCTGGCTGGACCGCGATGGTGCAGAAGAAGCCGGATCAGGCCCGCCGCTACCTGCAGCGCGCTCAGGAAGCACTGCCGGACGATGCGCAGATCCTGCTGACCCTGGTCTCGGTGGAACTGTCCGAGAACCAACCAGCGCCCGCCACGAAGCACCTGGTGCAGGCACTGAAGCATGCCGACGCGCCGTTGCCGGTGGACCGCCACGCGATCAACTACCTGCAGTTCCGCCTGCGGGACCAGCCGCAGCAGCGCATGGAACTGCTGCAGGCGCTGTTCGACAACGGCTGGAAGAGCGGCGGCCTGGAACCCACCGGAATGTGGCTGGCACTGGCCACGCTGCAGGCCGACAACGGCCGTGGCGACGATATTCCCGCCACGCTGGCGCGCATCACCGGTCCCGCCGAAATCATCCGCCTGCGCAGTGACAAACGGTTTGACCGCTATGTCGACCGCGCCGATGCCCGCTTCGATCCGGTGCAGGCTGCACAGAAGCACCTCGACGAACTGCGGGTTTCCGGCCTGCTCGACCGGGCGCTGGATGCACGCATGGCCGAGTTCAGCAGCACGCTGCTGATGCTGGACCGCAACGAGGAAGTGCTGGCACTGACCGATGGCATGGCCAGTGCGGCGGCCGAGGGCGAGTCGCCCTCGGCGGCGGAAGCCGAATGGGTGGCGTGGCTGCTCAACAGCCGGCTTACGGCGCTGCGCCGGCTGGGCCGTACCGATGATGCGCTGGCGGCAGCCAAACTGGCCGCACGCATCGGCGCACTGGGCCCGGATGGTGCCGAGCACCAGTTCAACGTCGGCTTCGTGTTCAGTTCGCTGGGCCGCATGCAGGATGCCGCCACCGCGGTGAATGACATGCCGGGCCTGGCCGGATACGGCAAGGCGGCCCAGGCACTGCTGCAGTTCGTTGCCGCCCGTGAACGTGGCGATGCCAAGGCCGAACAGGCCGCGCGTGCAGCGATCCTGGCCCAGGGCGATGACGCGCGCCTGTTCCAGCGCGAGATGCTGCTGGACGAGGGCAATCTCGACGGCGCCGCTGCCGTGCTGATCGAACAGCTGCGCTCACCCGTCGAGCGCGGCGAGACACTGGCCTCCCTGCAGGACATGCGCACCTATCCGTCGCTGCCCGGTGACGTGAAGATCGATGCGGCCTGGCGTGCGCTGAAGCAACGCGCCGACGTGCAGGCCGAGGTTGACCGCCTGGGCCGCATCGAACGCTACGAACTGGTCAGCACTTCCACCTCGCGCTGAGGAGCTTTTGTGTAGCGCCGAGCCCATGCTCGGCTGCAATTGGCGCAGCCGAGCATGGGCTCGGCGCTACACCGCGCGTACAGCGCCACTGGCCTAGCGCGCCGGCACCTCGGTACGGATGCCCATCGCCTCGCGGTAGCGCGCGTACAGCGCCATCACCTTGTCCACATAGGCCAGGGTTTCGGCATAGGGCGGCACGCCCTTGTAGCGGGTGACCGCGCCGATGCCGGCGTTGTACGCAGCCGCTGCCAGCGGCCGGTCACCGTTGTAGCGACGCAGCAGCGCACGCATGTAGCGGGCGCCGCCATCGATCGACTGCTGGGGCGAGAACGGATCATTCACGCCGTACTCCTGCGCGGTGTCCGGCATCAACTGCATCACGCCCTGTGCGCCCTTGCTGGACACCGCCAGCGCATCGAAGTTGCTTTCAGCATGGGCAATCGCGCGCAGCCACGCGTCATCGACGCCCGTAGCCTTGGCCGCAGCCTTGAACTGTTTGGCGTGCTGCGCCAGCTGCGGCTTGCCGACCTTGCCCAGGCCTTCGTGGGCCGGCTCGCCCGGCGGCGTGGCCATGGTGAACTTCAGGAACACCCGCGAGCCGGGCAGGTTGCGGGTGGAGTAGACCAGCGCGCCATCCTGCTCGCGCTCGTACAGCACGCCGCTGAACACGCCCATGTTGCCCCACAGGTTCGGGGTCTGGATGGCGTTGTCGTCGATTTCCTTCGGGGTGCAGCGTGAACCGGGTTCCGGCGCGGTGGCCAGGCTGACGGTGTTGCCCTGCACGCAGCGGTAGACGGTGCGCGCGGCAGCCAGCCCGGGCCACAGGCTGGGCAGCAGCAACAGCGCTAGCAGGAGAGGGCGACGGGGCATGGCGGCCGGATGATCCGGCCGTGCCCGCTAATGTTGGGTGAATGGGGGCCGGCAGGGCTGCGCCCTGCACCTGCAGAGGCAACGTCAACAGCCAGAGCAGCGCTGGGCAGTTGAGGGCTGGTCGGGTGGGTGTGGCCCGGCAGGACACGCCGTAAACCCATCCATGGGGGCTCGATGGCGCCATCCATGGCGCCAACGGTCCTGCCGGGCCACACCCACCCGCCCTCGACAGTTTGCTGCGGCTGACAGTAGATCCACGCCATGCGTGGATGAAGCTGCCTGGAGACGATGGATCAATCGATGTGACGGAACACCTGGATCACTTCGCGGTCCTGCGGCGCACCCAATACCCCACGCCCAGCAGCACGAACCACACCGGGCTGGCGATCAGCGCCTGGCGGGTGTCGCCCTGCAGGCTCAGCAGCACCAGCACGGCGGCGAAGAACACCAGGCAGGCCCAGCACATGGCGACGCCGCCGGGCATCTTGAAGATCGAGGCAGCGTGGCGTTCCGGGTAGCGGCGGCGATAGGCCATGTAGGCCACCAGGATCAACGACCAGACGAAGATGAACAGCACCGTCGCCAGCGTCGTCACCAGGGTGAAGGCGGTCACCAGGTTTGGAATCAGGTAGATCAGCAGGGTGCCGCCGAGCAGGCACAGGCACGAGAACAGCAGGCCGCGGGCCGGCACTGCAGCGCGCGACAACTTCGACAGCCCCCTCGGTGCGTGGCCTTCCTCAGCCAGGCCGTACAGCATGCGGCTGGTGGAGAAGATCCCGCTGTTGGCCGAGGACGTGGCAGAGGTCAGCACCACGAAGTTGATCAAGCTGGCCGCGGCCGGAATACCAGCCAGCACGAACAGCTGCACGAACGGGCTCTTGTCCGGCACCACCTGGCGCCACGGGGTGACGGCCATGATCGCGATCAGCGCCAGTACGTAGAAGATGATGATGCGCACCGGAATCGAATTGATCGCCTTGGGCAGGTTGCGCTCGGGGTCGGCGGTTTCGGCGGCCGTGGTGCCGACCAGCTCGATGCCGACGAAGGCGAACACTGCAATCTGGAAGCCGGCGAAGAAGCCGACCAGGCCCATCGGGAACATGCCGCCGTCATTCCACAGGTTCGACAGCGCCGCGGTATGACCACTGGGCGAGGTGAAGCCCCATGCCACCAATCCGGCACCGGTAATGATCAGCGCGCAGATCGCCACGATCTTGATCAGCGCGAACCAGAATTCCATCTCGCCAAACAGCTTCACCGTCACCAGGTTCAACGACAGCAGCAGCATCACGCAGGCCAGCGCCGGCTTCCAGGCTTCAAGCCCGGGGAACCAGAATTGTGCGTAGGCAGCGATCGCGATCACATCGGCGATGGCGGTGACGATCCAGCAGAACCAGTAGGTCCATCCACAGAAGAAGCCGGCCCAGGGGCCGAGCAGATCGGTGGAAAAATCGATGAAGGATTTGTACTGCAGGTTGGACAGCAACAGTTCGCCCATCGCGCGCATCACGAAGAACAGCATCGCGCCGATGATCAGGTAGACGAAGACGATGGACGGGCCGGCCAGGCTGATGGTCTTGCCCGACCCCATGAACAGGCCGGTGCCGATGGCACCGCCAATGGCGATCAACTGGAGGTGGCGGTTGGACAGGCTGCGGCGCAGGTGCTCGGGGGGCGTTGCGGGCTCGGTCATGGGCGCGGGCAAAAGGGCGGGCGAAGCGTTCGACGGTAGTCCTCCTCAGGCAGGAGCGCCAGCGCCGGATGAGCCAATCCCGTCAAACTTGGCCGCTTTCATCACAATGTGACCAAATACCGGATTCATCCCATTCCGCCCGGCCCGGCGCCATGCTCAGATAGCCGCACCTGCCCAAGGATCGGCCCGACCATGCGCCCTGCCCTGCCCGCCCCGCTGGAGCCCCGGCCATGAGCCGGCTGCGCGTCATCATTGGTGGCACCGCACTGGCGCTGCTGGCCGCGGCCGTGCCGATCGCGGTGATGGCCTATGCCACCTGGGACCGTGCGGTCAGCGTCGAGCAGCAACGCCTGCGCGACATTGCCGGCCGTGCCCTGCGCCGCGCCGACCAGTCCTACCAGGAAGCACTGGCGGCACTGCAGTCGGCCGAGGTCGGCGCCCACAACGCCTGCGGGCCCGACCATATCCGGCGCATGCAGACGCTGGTGATGACCTCGCCGTCGGTCGACCAGATGGGCTACTTCGAGGGTGGCAAGCTACGCTGTACGTCGTGGGGGCCGTTCCTGTCCGACGTCAACCAGCCCAAGTCCGACCACGTCACCAGTGATGGCGCCGGCATCGCCGTGGATGTGCGCCCCGAGGCAAGCGGACGGCGCCAGGTCCTGTCGATCCTGTACGGCAACTATGACGTGCTGGTCGATCCGCGCCGCTTCGTCGATGTCATCGCCGACCCGAACGTACGCCTTGCCCTGGCCAGCCCGGACGGCCGCCTCCTGGCCAGGCAGGACGGCATGGATCCGGCATTGCTGGAGACCCTGCTGCGCGCGCCGGGTGAAGGCCTGGACCACAACACCCTGTACGCCACCGCCCGCAACGAAGAGTGGCTGGCGATCGCGACCACACCGCGTACCGCGCTCGCCGCGACCTTCCGCCAGCAGGCGTGGCTGTTCGTGCCGATCGGCGTTCTGCTGGCCGCTGTCGGTGCCGGCCTGGTGATCTGGCTGTCGCGTCGCCGCCTGTCGCTGCGCGGCGAGCTGGCCACGGCGATCCGCCGCCGCGAGCTGTACCTGCACTACCAGCCCATCATCGAACTGGATACCGGCATCTGCGTCGGCGCCGAAGCGCTGGTGCGCTGGCAGCGCCCGGATGGCACCCAGGTGCGGCCGGACCTGTTCATTCCGCTGGCCGAAGAGGCCGGCATGATCGGCGCGGTCACCGATCTGGTGATCGAGAACGTGGTGCGCGACATGCGCGAGCTGCTGGTGGCCGACCGCAGCGCGCACATCGCGATCAACCTGGCCGCCGAAGACATCAGCAGCGGCCGCGCGCTGAAGATGATCTCCAAGCACATGGCCGGCAGCGGCATCCTGCCGCAGCAGATCTGGATGGAAGCCACCGAGCGCGGCTTCCTCGACCTGGACCGCGCCCGCACGATGCTGGCACAGGCACGTCGGGCCGGGCACAGCGTGGCCATTGACGATTTCGGCGTCGGCTTCTCCAGCCTGCAGTACCTGGAACAGCTGCCGCTGGACGCGCTGAAGATCGACAAGTCGTTCATCGATGCGATCGGCACCGAGAGTGCGACCAGCCCGGTGACGCCGCACATCATCGACATGGCCAAGGAGCTGGGCCTGTGGGTGGTGGCCGAGGGCGTTGAAACCGAGGCACAGCTGGCGTATCTGCATACCCGCAAGGTCGAGTTCGCGCAGGGCTGGCTGTTCTCGCGGCCGCTGCCACGGGATGAGTTCGTGGTGTTCCATCACAAGCGGCAGCAGCGCTATGGCGCGGCGCGGGAGCACATGCAGAATCCGCGCAGCGTGCCGATCGAGCGTGAGGGAGTGGAGTAGGACGGCGAACGGCGGAGCCCCTCGTGGTGGGTCGCGTACTGCTATCCCCGGGGCGGCCGGGACGGTCGGGTTCGCGGGGGACGCCGTAAACCCGTCCATGGGGCTTGGCCGCGGCATCCATGCCGCGGACACCCCCGCGAACCCGACCGCCCCGGCCTCTGACAGGTTCCTGCAGCGTCCCACCACGGAATCAACGGGAAAAGGCAAAAGCAAACGCGGGGCGCTGCGCTCGGTAGATCCACGCCGCGTGGATGGCGGGGACCACGGTAGTGCCGGCCGCTGGCAGGCACCGCGCCATCACTGACTCGCCGCCTACGCCCAGGCCTTCGGCCGTGCCAGCAACCACGCCACGCTCACCGCCAGCAGCAGCAACGGCAGCCATCCCAACTGGTTTGGGCCGCCCGCCTGCAGCAGCACACCCCCTGCAACGCCACCGGCAGCAATGGCCAGGTTCCAGCCGGTCACCAGCATCGACTGCGCCAGATCCGCAGCGGCACCGGCACGCCGTGCCAATGCGGTCTGGAACAACGTAGGCACCGCGCCGAAGGCCACGCCCCACAGCATGGTCGCCAGCAGCAGCGCGGTCGCTTCGCCCGGCCACAGCAGCAGCGCGAGCACCGGCACGATGAAGCCGATCACCGCGGCCCACACCAGCGTGCGCAGATGACGGTCCACACCCCAGCCGGCAATGACGATGCCGGCGATGGCGGCCAGGCCGAAGGCCAGCAGCAGGCGGTCCAGCCACGGGCCGGCACCGGCCTCCACCGCCAGCGGTTCGATGTAGGTGTAGAGCACGTTGTGCGCCAGCACGTACAGCACCATCACCGCCAACGCACTGCGCACGCCCGGCATGCGCCACACCGTAGCCAACGACGTACGCTGACCGGCCGCCGCCGCCGGCAACGCGGGCAATGCCCAGCGCGCGTAGGCCAGCAGCACGGCTGCCAGCACGCTCATCAGCGCGAATGCCCAGCGCCAGCCGATCTGCTGGCCCAGCAACGTGCCGGCCGGTACGCCCAGCGACAGTGCCAGCGGCGATCCGACCATCGCCACCGCAATCGCCCGGCCCTGCAGCGAGGGCACCACCATGCGCGCGGCGTAGCCGGCCACCAGCGACCACAGCAGCCCGCCGCTCACGCCGGCCAGGAAGCGCGCGGCCAAGATCAGCGGGTAGCTGCTGCTCAATGCAGTCAGCGTATTGACCACCACGAAGCCGGCAATCGCGGCGAGCAGCAAGGGACGTCGCGGCAGGCGCTGGGTCAGTGCGGTCATCGGCAGTGCGGCCATCACCGAGCCAAGCGCATACACGCTGACCAGCTGGCCAACCGCCGCGTCGCTCACACCGAGGCTTTCGCCCATCGGCCGCAGGACGCCGGCCGGCAGGGTCTCGGTCAGCAGAGTGATGAAGCCGCCACCGGCCAGCGCCAGCAGTCCCGCCCACGGCAGGCGCGTGGCTTCACCGGCCGGGCCAGCCGCATCGATGGCATGGCCGCTCATCGCGCGGTCTCCAGATCAGCATAGACCGCATCGCGCAGCTCATCGACGAAGGCACCGTCCATGCCTTCGTACAGGGTGTTGGTCAGCGCCACCACGCTGAGCCCACGCGCAGGATCGACAAACCAGCTGTGCCCGTAGGCACCGCCCCAACGCCATGTACCTACGTTCTGCGGCGTACCGCTGGCGGCCGCATCGCGCAGCACCGCAAAGCCAAGGCCAAAACCCCAGCCGGCCGGTTCCGGCGGCCCCTGTTCGCCCACCTGCGGGCTGGCCATCTCCGCTGCCAGTGCGGGCGGCAACAGGCCTGAACGCTGCACATCACGCAAGGCCTCCAGCACCGCCATCACTTCATCGGCGCTACCGACCAGGCCTGCCCCGGCCGAGGGGAAACGGCTGGCATCGGTGGCGCGCGCGAGGCTGTACTCGATACCGACGGTACCCTCGAACGGAGCGACCACCTCGCCTTCGCGCAGGCGGTGCGGCTGCGGTGTGTCGCTCACATAGGGCGTGGCCAGCCGTGCCGCGTTGCGCGCAGCGAAGGCGGTGTCCCGCAGGCCCAGGGGTGCGGCCAGCAAGCGCTCGAACAGTGCCTGCAGGGATTCACCGGTCGCTGCTTCAGCCACGGCACCGGCAACGTCCACGCCCAGCGAGTACAGCCACTGGCTGCCCGGCGCGAACAGCAGGGGTGCCTGCGCGATGCGGCGCACGTTGTCGGCCAGAGAGAGCGGGTTCGCGTCCATGCCATCGCTGACGCCAGCGCGTGCGTAGGGACCCTTCGCATCGGCTTCGAGAAAGCGATAGCCCAGCCCGCTGCTGTGGCTGAGCAGCTGGCGCAGGCTGATCGCTGGCGTGCTGCCATCAGCCAGCGCCGGGCGGAAGTCCCGCAGCCAGCGCTGCACCGGTGCATCCAGGTCGAGCACGCCCTCGGCCACCAAGCCCAGGATCACCGTGCTCAGCAGCGGCTTGCTCACCGAGGCCAGCCGGAACAGCTGGTCGCGCTGCATCGGCGTGGCCGACTCGCGATCCGCCAGGCCCGTGGCGCTGGCATGGCGCAGCGCGCCGTGCTCGCGCACCAGCACCACCGCACCGACCAGGCGCTGCGGGTGGACCTGCTGCAGCAGCCGCTGCACCGAAGGCAGTGTCGGCGCAGGTTCGAAGGAAGGAGCGGCATTCATCGCGGTGATCCGTGGGGGAGAGGCCGCCACGTTAGGCAGCGGGCGTCCGCGCAAAAAGCCGGTTGCCGCTCCGGGCATCATGGACCGTGTAGTCCGCAATCGGCATGATGGCCGGAACCGCAAGGCCGCAACGGTCTCCACGCCACCCCGCACCACAGTGTTGCGATGGCGGAGCCGCCCGCTACAGCCGCGCCGGCCTACCCTGCCGCTTTCATTGCCCGCACGCCCATGTCAGTCCTGGACAACCTCGCCAACCTGCAGACCTTCGTGCATGCCGCCGACACCCGCAGCTTTGTCGAGACCGGGCGCCTGCAGGGCATATCCGCCTCGGCAGCGGGCAAATGCGTGGCGCGGCTGGAGCACGCACTGGGCGTGCGCCTGTTCCACCGCAGCACGCGCAGCATCACGCTCACCGCCGAGGGTCAGCTGTTCCTGGCGCGTTGCCGGCGCATCCTCGACGAGCGCGATGCCGCACGCACCGAGCTGGCACAGCCGCACGCTACACCCCGCGGTACGCTGCGCATCAGCCTGCCGCTGGTGGGCGACCTCACCCTGCCGTTGATGGCCGAGTTCATGGCCGCGTATCCGGATATCCGCCTGGACCTGGACTTCAGTGACCGCCTGGTTGATGTCATCGAGGAGGGCTTCGATGCGGTGCTGCGCGTCGGCGAACCCAGCGACTCGCGGATGAACGCACGCCGGCTGGGGGTATTCCCGCGGCGTGTCGTTGCCTCGCCGGGCTACCTGCAGCGCTGCGGCGTTCCGCGCACGCCGGCAGGCTTGATGCAGCACACGCTGCTGCACTATCGCTTCCCCACCACCGGCAAGCTGGAACCGTGGCCGATCCACTGGCCCGACGATGAAACGCCGCAGGAGCTTCCGGTGCACATGGTGGCCAACACCATCGAAGCGCGGGTAGCGCTCGCACTGCGCGATATCGGCCTGGCCTTCGTGCCGGTGCACTCGGTGCGCGATGCCCTGGCCGACGGCCGCCTGGTCACGGTGCTGGACGAACACGTGCATTCCTGCGGCACCTTCCATCTGCTGTGGCCGTCGGGCCGACACGTACTGCCGAAGCTGCGGGTGTTCATCGACTTCGTCGGCGCCCGCCTGGGTACCGTGCCGTAGATCCACGCCATGCGTGGATGCGTCTCGCGGCGAAAGGAAGCCGAGCATCGGCTCGGCTCTACAGAACCGCCCGATCATCGGTAGCGCCGGGCCATGCCCGGCGGCCGCGCACCCGACCATTCAGCCACTGCCGCTATACTGGCCGCTCATTCCTCCAAGAGGCTCGCGACCAATGCGCCATTGATGCCGCCGTCTTCCCACTAGACGGCCTGACTCTTCCCGCCCCTGCGCGCAGGGGAGAACCCGGCATCCATGGAGGTCGCATGACCCCGCATTCCCTCACGCTCGATCGCGTGTCGTATCGATTGGCCGACGGCCGCCCGCTGTTTTCCGATCTGACGTTTTCCTTCGAACCGGTCGCCACCGGGCTCGTCGGTGCCAATGGCGCCGGCAAGAGCGTGCTCGCACGCCTGCTGGCCGGCCGGCTGCTGCCCGACAATGGCCAGGTTCGCGGCAGTGGCCGCGTGTTCCTGTTGCCGACGCCCGGCTATCCACCCGTCGGCACGGTCGGTGAACTGGCCGGTGTCGGCGCGGAACTGGCTGCACTGCAACGCATCGAAGCCGGCAGCGTGGACGAGGCCGACTTCGCCCGCGTCGGCGACCGCTGGGATCTGCGCGAACGCCTGCAGCAGCAATGGCGTACGCTGCAGCTACCCGACGACCTCGATCCGGCCCAGCCGGCCGCGCGCCTCAGTGGTGGCCAGGCCATGCAGGTGGCGCTGTCCGGTGCCTGGGCCAGCGGTGCCGACTGGCTGATCCTGGACGAACCCAGCAACCACCTCGACGCACGCCATCGCCAACAGTTGTATGAACAGTTGCAGCAGTGGCGCGGCGGCCTGCTGGCGATCAGCCATGATCGCGAACTGCTGGCGCACATGCAGCAGATCGTCGAGCTCGATGCGCGTGGGCTGCATCGCTATGGCGGACCGTGGCAGCACTACGCCGACGCGCGCGCCGCCGAACGTGAAGCCGCCGCCGCCCAGCTTGACCATGCACGTGCACAGCACCGGCAACAGCAACGCAGCGCGCGCGAACAACACGAACGCCAGCAGCAGCGCCAGGCACGTGGCAACCGTGATGCGAAGCAGGCCAACCAGGCCCCGATCCTGCTCGGCCGGCAGAAGCAGCGCGCCGAGGCCAGCCACGGCCGCGCACAGCAGGTGCAGGCCGAGCGCCTGCAGGCCAGCGCAGAGCAGCTGCGCGCAGCTGCATCCGCGGTGCATGCGGCGCCGGAACTGGCGCTGTTTGCCGGTGCGGGCGAGCGTGGCAGCGCGCGTCTGCTGGAGGCCGAGGCGCTGGTGCTGCCACATGGCTGCAGTGCGCCGTTGCAGCTGGAGATCCGCCGGGGGCAGCGCATCGCCGTGGTCGGTGACAACGGCAGCGGCAAATCGACCCTGCTGCGTGTGTTGGCCGGCCAGCTGCCTGCATGCAGTGGCACCGTGCAACGGCATGCACCACTGGCCCTGCTCGACCAGCAGTTGCTGGGGCTGTCCGGCGCGCGCAGCATCCTCGACACCGTGCAGGCCGCCAACCCGCGCGCGGACCCAGGCGAGCTGCGCACGCGGCTGGCCCTGCTCGGGCTGGATGCACAGCGCATCCAGCGGGCGGCCCACAGCCTCAGTGATGGCGAGCGGGTGAAGGGTGCGCTGGCCAGCGTGCTGTATGCCGATCCCGCGCCCCAACTGTTGCTGCTGGACGAACCCGGTAATGCGCTGGATCTGAGCGCGTTGCAGGCGCTGGAGGAACTGCTTGCGGCGTGGCCGGGCGCGCTGGTGATGGTCAGCCACGACCGGCACCTGCTGCAGGCATTGCGACCGACGCACGTGCTGCAGGTGAGCACTGGGGGTTGGCAGTGGCGTGACGCCTTGTAGATCCACGCCATGCGTGGATTCGATTCTGTAGAGCCGAGCCCACGCTCGGCTGCAATTGCAGTAGATCCACGCCATGCGCGGATGGAATGATCCGCCAGCCGAGCGTGGGCTCGGCTCTACAAGGCGGGCAAAGGCCGGTTGAACCGCCATCCACGCATGGCGTGGATCTACAGGAGCCGTTAGCTCAGCGCTTCCACACCGGGAATGCCTGCGGCATCTGCTGCCACAGCAGCGGTCCCGCACGCAGCTCCTGTTCGTTGAGCAGGCAGGCATCCAGCTCTGCGCGCACGGCGCGCTCGTCCATGTGCACGCCAATCACCACCAGTTCCTGGCGCCGATCGCCCCACAACGGGTGCCACAGGCGCTGCATTGCCGAATGCGCGGCCGCGTCCGGAAACTCCTCCGGTCCCGGCAACGGCGCGCTCCAGCAGTCGGCCTGCTGGCGCGCCCATCCGAGGTCGCTGTACGGCAGCGGTGTCGGCGGCAACAGCGGTGTGGTGTCCTCGATGCCCGCACGCACGCGATCGCGCGCGGCGTACCAGAAGCCCGCCGCCTGCGTCCGCGTCGCGGCCCCCACGGTGTTCAGCTCGCCCACCCAGTCCATCCTGTTGGCCAGCCAGAACCAGCCTTTGCTGCGGATCACGCCGGGCATGCCCGACTGCAGCGCGCGGGCGAATCGCGCGGGGTGGAACGGACGTCGCGAGCGGTAGACGAAGCTACCGATGCCGTACTCCTCGGTTTCCGGTGTGTGCTCGCCCCGCAGTTCCTTCACCCAGCCCGGCGCACGTTGCGCACGCTCCATGTCGAAGCGACCGGTATCCAGTAGCTCGGCCAGCGGCACATTGCCGAAGCTGGACAGCAGCAGCTTCGCGTCGCGGTTCAGGCCACGCAGCACGGCCAGCGTGTCCTGCAGCACTTCGTCATCCACCTGGTCCACCTTGCTGACCACGATCACGTCGGCAAACTCCACCTGCTCGCACAGCAGGTCAACCACGCCGCGATCGTCCTCCGGGCCGGCCTGCTGGCCGCGCTCGGCCAGTCGCGACGTCGAGCCGAAGTCGGCAAGGAACGCGCTGCCGTCGACCACTGTCACCATCGTGTCCAGCCGCGCGATGTCACTCAGGCTGAAGCCGTGCTCGTCGCGCACCGCGAAGGTGGCCGCCACCGGCATCGGCTCGCCGATGCCCGTCGATTCGATCAGCAGATAGTCATAGCGGCCCGCATCGGCCAGGCGCCGCACTTCCTGCAGCAGGTCATCGCGCAGCGTGCAGCAGATGCAGCCGTTGCTGAACTCCACCAGCGTCTCTTCGGTGCGGCGCAGTTCGGCCCCACCTTCGCGCACCAGCTGCGCATCGATGTTGACCTCGCTCATGTCGTTGACGATGACCGCTACACGCAGGCCCTCGCGGTTGCGCAGGATCTGGTTGAGCAGGGTGGTCTTGCCGGCCCCCAGGAAGCCGGACAGCACGGTGACCGGAAGGCGACGGTCGGCGCGGGAAACAGTGTTCATGTCGGAGCGGGTTGGCTGCGGAACGGAAATGTTACTGTATAACAATTGTTGCGCAAGGAACCTCCCCCGATGAAGTCGCCTTCTGCCGCCCTGCTCGATGCCGGCGCGGTCGCCCTGTCCAGCCTGTGCCTGCTGCACTGCCTGGCGCTGCCCCTGCTGGCCGCCGCGCTCCCCCTGTTCGGCACCTGGGCCGAAGCGGAATGGGTGCATCTGCTGTTCGTGGCCATCGCCCTGCCGCTGACCGGCTACGCGCTGTGGCGGGCCGAGCGCCGTCACCCGCTGCCGGTGCTGGCCTGGGCCACCGCCGGCGCCGGTCTGGGCCTGTTGCTGGCCGGCGCGCTGGCGCTGCCCTCGCATGACTGGGAAACGCCGATGACCGTCACCGGCAGCCTGCTGCTGGCCGCCACGCACATCTGGAACGCACGGCACCGGCACGCGGGGTAGAGTCGACTGTTAGTCGACTCTCGCGCGAAGCGCGGGATCTCATGCCGCCTGGGCGAAGAGCAGTCGACTAACAGTCGACTCTACCGCCCCTCGGCCTATTTGCCGTAGCGGCGCAGCAGCTCCACCAGCACCTCGGCCTCGGCCGCCCGCTGCTGCGGGTCGTCGGCAGCCACCACATGTTCCTGCAGGTGCTCGTGCAGCAGCTCCATCAGCAGGCTGTGGGCTGCACCGCGCACGGCGGCGACCTGCACCAGCACGTCCGCGCAGTCGCCCGCCTCGCCCTCGGGCTTGTCCAGCGCCTGCTCCAACGCCGCCACCTGACCCGCGATACGGCGCACCCGGGTCAGCAGCTGCTTTCGATTCTTGTGTACATGGGCCATGACTGGATCATATACCCTATGGGGGTATCCACTCCACCCCCCTTGGTCCCCCATGCACCTGGACGCCCTCGCCGCCGCCCGCCGCCACGAACACCGCTTCGACGACGGCAATCCGCTGGCCGAACGCAATACCCGCCGCGCCCTGTGGCTCACCGTCGGCATGATGCTGGTGGAGATCATCGGCGGCTGGTGGTTCAACTCCATGGCCGTGCTCGCCGATGGCTGGCACATGAGTTCGCACGCGCTGGCGCTGGGCCTCTCGGTGTTCGCGTACCGCTGCGCGCGCCGCTACGCGCACGATCCGCGCTTCGCCTTTGGCACCTGGAAGATCGAGATCCTGGCCGGCTACACGAGCGCCATCGCCCTGCTCGGCGTCGCCGCGCTGATGGCCGTGCAGTCTCTGGAGCGGCTGTGGGTACCGGCGCCGATCCACTACAACGAAGCCACCGCCATCGCTGCGGTGGGCCTGGGCGTGAACCTGCTCTGCGCATGGTGGCTGCACGACAGCCCGGGCCACGCGCATCACCACCACGGGCATGACCATGGCCATCATCACGCGCATGACCACGAACACCACGATCACGGCCGTGCGCACGGTCACGACCTCAACCTGCGCTCGGCCTACGTGCACGTGCTGGCCGACGCCGCCACCTCGGTGCTGGCCATCGTCGCCCTGCTCGGCGGCAAGCTGCTGGGCCTGACCTGGCTGGATCCGGTGATGGGCCTGGTCGGCGCCGTACTGGTCACGGTGTGGGCGATCGGCCTGCTGCGCGACAGCGGCCGCATCCTGCTCGACGCGCAGATGGACGCACCGGTGGTGGCCGAAGTGCGCGAAGTGATCGAACAGGGCCCGTGGCCGGCGCGCCTGGCCGACCTGCACGTCTGGCAGGTGGGCCGCGGCAAGTATGCGGTCAGCGCCAGCGTGGTTACCAGCGACGCAGGTCTGGATGCCGATACCGTGCGCAACGCGCTGGCGATCCATGAGGAGCTGGTGCATGTAACGGTGGAGATCCACCGCAGCTGATCCTGCGCGACTGCGGTCGAATCTGTAGAGCCGAACCCATGCTCGGCTTGCCGTTGCCTTTGCAGCGCCGAGCCATGCTCGGCTGTCGCAGGCCATCAGCCGAGCACGGGCTCGGCTCTACAGTCAGAACTTCAGCATCATCCGCAGCAGGTACATCAGCAGCGGCAGCGCACTCAGCACCGCACCACCGATGCCGATCCACGGCCAACGCTCACCGCGCACGCGCGAAGCCACCGCCAGACCGCCGCCCACCAGTGCCGCACCCAGCACGCCCACGCCCAGCCCGGCGGCCATGCCATTGCCGCCTGCGGCCACCGCCGCCTGCGCAGCCAACGTGCCCGCGCCCCAACCCACAGCGATCCCCAGCCAACTGGCCATGCCGCACCACGGTGCCTTGCCCTGCGCCATCCGAAAACCCCTTTGTTCTTGCCGAATTTCTGTACGGGCCGTGCCCGCATGCTGCCTACACTAGCCGCACCTGCCCCGTAGGGACATCCCATGCGCACGCTCCGCCTGCTGCTGCCCGGTGCCCTCCTGCTGCTCACCGCCTGCGGTGGTGATGCCGGGCTTCCTTTCAGCGCCGACCCGTTGCAGGGCTGCTTCGCCACCGGCGCGCGCAAACCGGCCGACTTCCGCGTCGACAAGGAAGGCGGCCAGTACTTCGTCTCCTTCAGCCGCGGCGACCAGTGGCAGCGCGAGCCGAATGCTCTGCACAAGGCCACCCGCAGCGAGATCAGCCGCTACTTCCGCGATGACGCCGAGCAGATCGACAGCGCGCTGATCCGCATGGCCGGCGGCTTCGGCATCTTCCACTTCAACAAGGGCGCGACATTGAAGGGCAAGGCCAGTGATAGTGACTACATGGCGCTGATGCTGATCGGTGCTGGGCCGGTGTATGCGGTGAAGTGCCCGTAAGACGCAATGATTCTGATGGCGACTCAGGGCACTATGGGCGCATCCTGCCTTCTTTGAGGAGCGATGCCAATGCTGCTGTTTCTGCTGCTTGCGGTAAGCGCGCCGAAGACCCAGGGTGCCTATGACGAAGTCCGGCAGCTGCCCGATGGCCAGATCCTGATAATGCGCACTCTGGATTGGGACCTCGGCGATGGCACGAAGGAGCGCGTCATCGTGCACTGGCTGCTGCAGGAGGACGGCCGCATGCGCTACGACTTCGATCGGCAGCCACCGCAAACCCAGGAGGCCCATCGTCGATCGTGCGCGCGGCAGGGCATGCAGCCGTCGCGTGGCGTCGGCATGATCGCGGGGGAAGGGACCACACACGGTTACAGCTGCACCAGCGCTAGCGTCGGGCCCACGCCCGACTCCTCCCTGCCTGCATCCACGCATGGCATGGACCTACTTTGACATCGGCTTGGCTCTACAACAGCTGCGGTACCATGCCCTCCCCCGAACCGCCCCGGTACCCGCCGTGCCCCATTACACCGGCCCCCTGCTGACCCGCGACAGCGCCGACACCCTGCGCCGTGCCCATGACAAGGGCGCCGCCGACTGGCAGGGCTCGCTCGACCTCGGCCGCAGCGAGGACAGCGTGGCGCTGGATGCCGACGGCTTCCACTTCCGTGGCCAGGCCTACCCGTGGCCGGGCAAGCTGAAGGACCGCACGCTGTACTACTGGGATGGCGAGGAGTTCGCACCGATTTCGCGCTACAGCGGTTCGCTGATCAAGCTGGTGCCCACCGAATGGGGCGCACCGACCTTCGAGATCGACGGCATCAAGATGCTGCCGACCTCCAAGCTGTCACCCTTCGAGGATGCGCGCCGCAAGGTCGAGCTGGTCGCCCCGGCCGGCAAGGTGATGCTCGATACCTGTGGTGGCCTGGGCTACTTCGCCGCCTGCGCGCTGGAGGCCGGTGTCGGCCAGATCCGCTCGTTCGAGAAGAATGCCGACGTGATGTGGCTGCGCACGCTCAACCCGTGGTCACCGGATCCGGAATCGGCTGCGGCCGGTGGCCGCCTGCAGTTCAGCCACGGCGATGTCTCGCAGCAGATCGAACAGGTGGCCAGCAACAGTGTCGACGCGATCCTGCACGACCCGCCGCGTTTTGGTATCGCCGGCGAACTGTATTCACAGGTGTTCTACGACCACCTCGCCCGCGTCATCCGCAAGGGCGGCCGGCTGTTCCATTACACCGGCGCGCCGAACAAGCTGACCAGCGGCCGCGACGTGCCACGTGAAGTGGCCAAACGTCTGGAAAAGGCCGGCTTCAAGGCCGAGCTGGCGCTTGACGGTGTGCTGGCCGTCAAGCGCTGAGCCTCACTCCGAATCCACCTTGGCCAGCTTCATCACCCACGCCGGCACCTCGGGTTCACCGGCGTAGAACTCCTTCGGTTTCTTCTCCGCCATCGCCCAGCGGTGCAACCAGCTCGGGCCGTAACGGCCGCTGTAGCCTTCGGCACCACGTGCATAGGCCGGGTCACGCATCGCTTCATCCAGTGAGATGAAGCGATAGCCGCGGCGCTTCGTCGCCGCCACCAGTTCGGCAAACGTGGCTGCATTGAGTTCGTTGGCGTGCATCAGCCAGACCTGTGGCAGCGCGTAGCCCAGCAGTGCCTGCGACTGCTTCTCGTAGTAGTCCAGCTTGTTCAGCATGTACGGCACGTAGCCCTTGCGCAGCTGTGCCAGCGTCGCCTCGCGCGCCGGTGAATCCGGCTGCTCGTTCATCACGTTGGCGTAGGCGAACGCCCACACCCACTCGCCGTTGTCGACCGTCACCGGTGCCACGCGGTAGCCATGCTGCTTGAAGAACGCGTCCATCTCCGCGCGTTCTTCCGGCGTGCGCCCGGCACGCAGATAGGGGTGACGCATCCACTGCGGCTTCAGCCCACGCTCGACCAGCAACGGCCGCAGCACCGTCTCGCCACGCAGGAAATCCTGCTGGAACGCAGGTACGCCCTTGGCGTTCAGATCCATGTGCGAGTAGGTGTGGTTGCCGAGCACATAACCGGCGTCCAGCCAGTCGCGCAGCATCTGCGCCCGCGCCGGCTGCACCTGCCCGTCGATCTCAAGCTTGTTCTCGTTGACGAAGCCGACCACCGGCACACCCGCCTGGCGCAGCTGCGCCATCAGTGCTTCATGCCGCGACTGCAGGTCCGGCGGAACGATCTGGTCCACCCGCGCCCAGGGCAGGTCGTCGATGGTCACCGCGATCCGACGATCCACTTCAGCGGCGTGTACCGCCAGCGAGCACAGCAGCAACGGCACAGCACGCAGCAACCAACGCATCAGCACATCCTTGCAGGAGCGAAGTGCTGACTTTAGCGCGATTGTGGATGCATGGTCGGCCACGCACCCGCTATGGGCTGGGCGACTGCACCTGACGTTCGCGCACGATCGCCCGCCACAGCATGAAGCCCGCCGCCATCGCCATCAACAGCAGTGCGGCCAGAACCAAGGCCAGATCATCAGGATTGCGCAGCAACGGTGCATGCGCGCGGGTAAGAATCTCGAACACCACCTGTTGCGCCTGGGCCAGCGGCAACCGCCCCTGCTCACCCAGCTCCACCAGACACGCTGCCGGCGAAAGCGTGGCTACGCTGGTCCACGCCATGTCGTACAGGTGCAATGCCCTGACGGCCAGCGCCAGGATGGCAGCGTGCAGCGCCATCAACCCCCAGTTGGCGCGTCGCAGGCGTTCGGACAGGCGGCCCAGCCGGTAGATGCTGATCGACATCGCACCCAGCAGCGCCAGCACCACACCGGCCATCGGAACCCACTGCAACGGTTGCCACGGCGCCAACGCGGTGGAACGTGCCATCAGCTGCTCTGCCACCTGCATGCGTGCGGCAGCGTCAGGGCCACCACAGGCTTCATCCACAGGCTCGAGCAGCAACCCCACGCGGCTGTGGAAGAAGCCGGCGGCAAGCGCCACCGCCAGCAATGCCACCACCTGCAGAACCAGCAGGATCGGGCCCGGGCCACAGATACGGCAGAAGCGGGTAGCAGCAGAGGCCATCGGTTCATCCATGACAACAAAGGACCATCCTAACCAAGCACCCTGTGCTTGTCGGCTGTCGGATACGACAACCGTCGCGTGGTCCCGGTAGGATGTGGATGAGCATGGATGGTCGTATGTAGAGGTGTTGTGGATGGTCACGCTGTATCTGTGGGTGAGAACGCTGCTTCCGCTGCTGGCATTCGTGATCGCGTGGATGCTGCTGTCGCGCCTGATCAAGGCCCGCGTGGCGCGCCTTCCACGGGTTCCCTTGAACCTGCCCGAGCACAGCACCAGCCCGCGCCGGAAGGACCGGCGCATCTACGCACGCAAACTGCGGCGCAGACCGGGCCTGCGCACCGCAACGCGCCCGGCCACCGCGCCGCGCAGCTGGAACCTCGCGGCGGTGTTCGTCTCGTTCTCCGCATTGATCGCCACCGTGCTGGTCATGCCGGATGGCGCGCGCTTCCAGGTGATGGTCGAGAGCCTCACTGGCTACCCGGCCACGATTGCAGAAGTACAGGTTCCCGCTGCCGGGCAGCCTCTCGTGCTGCAGGCGTGGCAGCCCGCACTGGCGCAGCTGTCGCGGCCGGTAGCGATGCGCTACCCGATCGGGCGCACCGGCGGCGAGCACGACGCGCACGCCACGCTTCCGGTGCAGGTGAGGCATCAGGGTGATCGGCTGCAGGTGGCTGCGGCCTTGCCGGTGGATACCAATGTGCTGCGTGCAGAGCTTGCGCGCTTGGCGGGGCTGCCGGTTGAGGCCATCACCGTCCGCCAGAAAAAGATCGCGCCCTGGCTGGAACCCGGCTGGACGCCGCTGGCCAACCTGTAGAGCCGAGCCCACGCTCGGCTGCTGTTGCCCGCCGACCAAAGGCACGCGCTGGGCGCGCAAGCCGAGCATGGCTCGGCTCTACAGATCAGGATCCCCGCGGCAGCTTCGCGGCCCACATGTTGTCCACCAGATTCGGATAACGCCGTCCGTTCTCTTCCGCACGCTGTCGCGCCGCCTCTTTCTGCGCAGGCGACAGCGGCTGCGAAGTCTGGCCCTTGGGGTTGGGCTTCTTCCACGGGGGTGTCTTGGTCTGGCGCATGGCCGCAGCTTACCGCTTCAGGAAGTTCAGCAGCGCCAGATTGAAGTGGTCCGCATGGCTCGTGTTGCAGCCATGCGGCGCACCTTCCAGGATCACCACTTCGCTGCCCGCGATCGCCCGGTGCGTGCGCTGGCCAGAACCTTCAAACGGCACGATGGCATCGCTGTCACCGTGCAGGATCAGGGTTGGCACGGTGATCTTCTTCAGGTCATCGCGGAAGTCCGTGGTGGCAAACGCCTTCATGCAGCCGAGCGCCGCCGTCTGGTCGGATTGATGGCACAGCGCGATGGCCGCCTGACGCGTCTCTTCGGTCACCATCAGCTGGCCATTGGCGCTGAAGAAATCGCGGGTGAAGCCATCGAAGAACGCCTCGCGATCCTTTTCCAGACCGCTGCGCATTTCGTCAGCCTTGTCCTGGGTCAGCGGGCCGTCCGGGTTGTCGTCGCTGCGTAGCAGGAACGGCGGCACCGCCGCAGCAAACACCACACTGTGCAGGCGTTCCTGGCCATGGTTGGCCACGTAACGCGCCACCTCGCCACCGCCCATCGAGAAGCCGACCAGGGTGACATGGCGCAGATCACGTTCCTCGATCAACCCGGCCAGGTCCGCCGCCAGCGTGTCGTAGTCATAGCCATCGGCAGGCTTGTCAGAACGGCCGAAGCCACGCCGGTCGTAGCTGATCACCCGGTGCTGCGCGTCGCGCAGGATCGACACCTGCGTCTTCCAGGCATCGGCGGACAGCGGCCAACCGTGAATCAGAATGACCGGGCGGCCATCGCCACCGGTGTCTTCAACGTGCAGGCGGACGCGGGAAGCAGGCATGGGAGCTCCTGTGGAAGGGGAGGCTTTCAGGCTATGGGCCGGCCCCTATCGCGACCGTGATGGAATCGCCGGCCGCCATGACACCGCCTGCACAAGGGACGCCCCCTGGCCAATCCATAGATGCGGGCATTCACTCCCTGGAAATCCCGTTTCGTCGCAGCGCGGCTGCGGCCCTCGGAGCACCGTGCGAGCCTGCATGAATCCCGCCCTGGAGCCTCGCCATGCTGCTGCTCACCCTGCCCCTGCTGGCCGCCGGCCTCGCCGCCGCACCCGCGCCCTCCGATGACCTGCGCGAGCAGATCCACCAGGCCGACGCGCAGCTGTTCGCCGCTGCGTTCGACGACTGCGACGCTGACAAGGCGGCAGCCATGACCACTGAAGACATGGAGTTCTTCCATGACAAGGCGGGCAAGTCCGCCAGCAAGCGCGACGACTTCCGCCGCAGCGTGGCCGCCCTATGCGAGAGCACGCGCGTCAACCACACCCACCTGCGCCGCGAGCTGGTGGAAAGCTCGCTGCAGGTGTTTCCGCTGCACGATGACCGCGCCCTGGAGATCGGCGACCACCGCTTCCACGAGCGCGATGCAAACGGCATCGAGCACTGGACCGGCCAGGCCCGTTTCATCCAGGTCTGGCGCCGCGTGGACGGGCGCTGGCTGGCCGAGCGGGTGATCAGCTACGACCATCGGCCGGCGGACTGATCGCCGCGATGCGGTGGTTCACGGACCGGTTCTATACTGCCCAGGTCCGTCACGACTACCGCTGCAGATCGCCCCATGGCAGAGATCACCCCCAACCATCCCGAGTACGGCCTCAACCAGCAGATCCGTCAGGGCGTGGCTGCCCTGGACGCGCAGCATGGCCGTCCGTTCGACCAGACCAGCGAGCGTCTGACCGCCAGCCTGACCGTGCTGGCCCGCGAGCAGGGCCTGCAGCAGGTCGACCACGTGCTGGTCAGCAACGCCACGGCCAACCAGCCGGCGGGACACAACATCTTCGTGGTACAGGGCGACCCGGCCAATCCGGCGCACCTGCGGGCGATGATGCCGACCGCAGTGGCCGCGCAGACGCCGGTGGAGCAGTCGATGCAGAAGCTCGGCATTGCCCCGCAGCAGCCGGCCATGGGGCAGCTGCCCGAACAGCAGGCCCGTGAGCAGGAACAACAGCAGAACCCGGCACACCGCCTGGGCTGAGCCGCCTCCAGCGTTACCGGCGGCCCACCGCGAGAACGTCGGCTCGCCGTACGCTTGCCGCCCTAGGCCATGCGCGGCCCGGACTGCTCCTGCACCTGGCGCTGCTGCAGCTCATCCTGCGTACGCGCCTGCCCAGACTGCGACAGCTGCTCAGCGCGCTCGAAGGAGATTTCTGCCGGTGTCTGCGCGGCCACCGCCGTTGGCATGCTGGCCCGCAACTGTGCCGGGTCGTTGCGCTCCCCCTGGACGATGAAGATGCTCTGCGCCACATCGGCCTGCGCGGTGCGATCGCTCAACAGCACATGGTCGACCTGGGTCAGGCCATTGGCCTTGGCCAGCGCGTACAGGCTGGCACTGATGTTCTCGCTGGTGGCATCGAAGGCACGGCCCCGCTCTGCATCGAGCCGGGCCACGCCCTGGTGGATCTGCGAGAGCAGCGGGTCGTTGCTGTGCCGGGCCAGAAGATCACCGCTTCGTTCGCCCATGCCCTCGGCATCACTCAGCATGTGTTGCTTGAGACTGCGCTCCGGCAGGGGATTGGTTTTCCTCTGGTTGAGCTCGCTGTCCGGAAACGGCGGATCAATGCTATCCACACCGTGGATGTTGCGCAGCGGTCGGAATGCATCCTTGCCTGCCCCCTTGATGTCAAGAGGAATGCGAACATCCGGAAGAAGCTGGCCGGCGGGACCACCCAACGCGTTCACGTCGATGCTGCTTTTCCGCTGGATGCCCGCGTGATTCAGCGCTTCCCAAGTGAAGTCCACGCAGTTGTGGCGAACATCCTGATAGTGCTTGCTGAAACCGAATTTCTCCGGGTCCGAGCCGAACTGCTGGAGCTTCCTGTACTGATCTTCGCTGATCTCGAGGGTACGGGTGTAGCGCGGGTCTCTATAGACCGTTGCGTCATCCTCCATGATGGCGCCAGGACCATTCATGCTTCCGTGCTCCTTGGGAGCAAATCCATAGCTCTTCGCAGGCACGCCGGGTGCATGCAGGACGTAGAACATATGTCCTGGGGCGGACGTCTGCGGAACACCCTCAGTGTCGACGGCCGGCTTGTGCGTCCTGGGGTCGATCAGCGGTGTGCCAGGTGCAGCAATAACGATCTCTACGGTATAGCGCGGCTTGTCCATAAGGTGATTCTTTCGTTCCTTCCAGTGGTAAGTGATTACTTGCCTGGCGGCCGGGCTGCGTGTACCCGCAACTGAGCCGAGTAATGCTGCAGTTCCGGCGAGGCCTGCGCAGTGCGAACCTGTACGCGATAGCGGGTATCAAGCTCCAGTGGCAGAGCAACCAGGCTCAGCGTGTATTGGCCGTCACTGCCCATGTGCGGCGACGTATACCGCCATTCGCTGGATGCATGCCATTCCGGAAGCTGTTCACCTGCATTGAGCACCCCGGCCTGATAGCTATCGTAGGTGGGAACATCCTTCCAGGCATCAGTGCCCCATTGCTGCAGAGTCACCTCGAACGGGACCCTTGATGTGCCCACGTCAGGCTCGTCCGGCCTTCGTGTCCCTTGGCGCTGCAACTCCAGCTCCAGCGCATACGTGCGACCCGGCTTGAAGTTGCGGGCATTCGTCTCGAACTCGAACCGCACCGCCTGGCCGGGCTCGGCAACGATAATTGGCTTGACCAGATCCAGTGGCTCCGGCGCATCCGGTACGCGGCTGCTGCAGGCGCCGAGTGCGCCCGCCAGCGTGAAGACCAGGCCGGCGCGCAGCCAGCGGTGGATACCCAGCATGATTCAGATCCTTTGGCTCCCTGCCATGAGGTTCAACCCTAGCCGCCGGCTGCTGGCGCCGCAACCGGCCAATGAAAAAGGCAGGGTCTTCACCCTGCCTTCTTCACGCGGCTCGCCGCCGGGCGTGCCCCGGCGTCACCCCATTACAGCTGAATCCGTGCCACGCTCTCGTCAGCGCCCTTGTCATCCTTCTCGCCGTTCTTGATGCTCACGAACAACACGTTGTTCTTCGCATCCAGCGCCAAGCTGTTCGGGTGGGTCGGCACCTTGTAGGTCGCCACCTTCTGGTAGCTGTCACTGTTGTACGCGGTCACCGTACCGGCTTCGCGGTTGGTCACGTACAGGCGCTTGCGCGGTGCATCCAGCAGGATGCCCAGCGGGCCGGCATCGGTCGGGATGCTGGCCAGTTCCTTGCCGGTACTGCGGTCCAGCACCAGCACGCGCTGGCCCGGATGCTTGCTGACCAGGCCGCTGCTCTTGGCCTGGTAGCCACGCAGGAATTCCGAGCCCTGGTCGGTCACGAACAGGCGCTTGCCGGCCGGGTCCAGCGCGATGTTCATCGGCTGCTCGGCAGCGATCCTGTGCTGCGCCACCACCTTGTTCGACTCGGTGCCCACCACCACCAGGTCGGCCAGCAGGTTGCTGGTGTAGACGCGCTTGTTGGCCGCATCCAGCGCCAGGCCCGGCGCCTTGGCATTGCCCAGGCCGTCGATGGTGTTGATCACCTTCAGCGTGGTGGTATCGATCACGAACAGCACGCTGCTCACGTCCGGCTGGCTGCTGTGGCCGGTCACGTACAGGCGGTTGGCGGCGCTGTCGACCACCAGCTCGCGCAGGTCGTGGGTGTAGGCGGCCTTGCCGTCCTTGCCGGTCTTCTTCTCCATCAACTGGATGGTGCCCACGGCCTTGTTCTGCGCGGTGTCGACCACGGTCACCGACAGGTCCACGGTGTTGCCCACGTACAGGCGGTTGTGGGCGTCGTCCAGCACCACGCCGAACGCCTTGCGCTCCAGCGGGATGCGGGTTTCCACGGCCAGCGTGGACGGGTTCAGGCGCAGCACCTGGGCCGGGCCGGCGTCATCGCCGAAACCGCCGGAGGAGGCCACGAACACGGCGTTCTGCTTCGGGCTGTAGGCCAGCTCGTACAGGCCCTTGGCCACGGCCTGGCGCTGCACGGCGGCGGTAGCACTGGCAGCGGGTGCGTTGTCGGCGAATGCGGAGGGCACGCCGAGGCTGAGCGAAACGGCAACGGCCAGCGCGGCCGAGCGGAAGAGAGGATTACGGAACATGCGAGCGTCCTTGAATGGGCACGGGAAGGTGTCCTGGCTCGCTGGGCCGTACTGCGACGGCCCGCCCCGCATCTGTCTGCGCG
>NZ_JAOCCT010000037.1:0-52794 GCF_029840555.1 Stenotrophomonas sp. GD03877
TGCATCGTAGTGATAGGTGGCAGTGATGCCGCGTGCATCGGTGGCCGTCTTGCGGTTGCCGGCGGCGTCCACGGTGAAGCTGCTGGCGCCACTGTCCGGGCTGACCTGCCCGGTCAGGTCACCGAATCCGTTGTAGGCGTAGGTGGTATGCAGGCCCTTCGGGTCAGTGACCTGGGTGACCTGGTCCAGCGCGTTGTACTGGCTGCGGATCTCGGCGGCCACGCCACCCACGTCCTGCAAGGTCTGGGCCAGGCGGTTCAGCGGGTCGTACTGCTGGCTGGTCACGCGCTGCAGGGCGTCGGTCACGGTCTGCGGGTTGCCGTTAGCATCGTAGGCAAAGCCGGTAGCGTGGTTGCCTGCGTCCTTCAGTGCGGTCAGCTGGCCGAGTGTGTTGAACGTCCGTGCGAGGGTACGGCGCAGGGTACCGCCTGCATCGAGCGTGTCTTCCTTGAGGCGATTGCCGGCATTGTCCAGCGTGTAGTGAATCGTGTTGCCCGCGTTGTCCTCGATATCGGTCAAGCGCAGCGCCGCATCGTAGACATAGGAAACGCTGCTGCCGTCGGGCTCGGTGATCTGTTGCACCTGGCCGGTCGGCCAGTAGCTGATCTGGGTGACCCGATTCTCGGCAGTGGTCGCGCCACGTACGGTGACCGAGGTTGGCCAGCCGCGAGCATGGTAGGTGTAGTCGGTGACCACGCCGTTGGCATCCTTGACCGACAACGGCCGTCCGAAAGCGTCGTAGGCCAGAGTCTCGACCGTCTGGCCCAGCGCATTGGTCACGCTGCGCAGGTCGCCCTTGCGATAGGTGCAGGCACCTCCCGTCGCGCACCCTGCATCATCCGCCGAGTAATAGGCATAGGTAACGGCATCGGCCACATCCGTGCGCGGGCCATCCACACTCTTCAGCAGCCCCTCCACCGGGCAGCTGCCTGCCGCTGCCACATCAGCGGCTTCGCAGTACGTGTAGTTGGTGATGCGCGTCTGACCGGAAGCGGTGTCGGTCACGGTGTTGGCCGTCGGCTGGCGTCGGGAATTGAAGGCCGTGCGGGTTTCGCGGCTACCGATCCGGGTGGTCAGTACCGCATTGGTTTCGACGTCGCGCGCCGTGGTCACCACACGCTGCTCGGGAAAGCCGACCGCTTCGGTCACGGTATGGATGCTGACGGCACGACCGCTCACCGGATCGGTGCCCTGCGCATAGGTGTGCTTGGTCTGGATGCCGCGGCGATCGGTGTAGGTATTCAGACGCCGGCGGAAGTCGACACTCTGGTCGTAGTAGGTTCGGCTGACGGTTCCCTGCGAATCCGTCAGGCCGGTCACCTTGCGCGACGGAGCGCTATCGCCTCCGGGTGTCAGGGTGTAGTCGGTCTGCCGCCCCAGCGCGTCGGTCACCACCGCACCGCCATTGGGGCTGTAGGCCAGCGTCACGCCATCGGCACCGCCGGCATGCTGACTGGAGATCACACGACCGATGGAATCGTAGGTGAAGGTGCTGTAGCGGCGACCGTCCTCGGCGGTGATGCCGGTCAGGTGCTGGGGGAAGTCCTGGTTCTCGTAGTGATACGTCCGCACACCACCACCCGCATAGGTCACCGTGGCGACCTGGTTCTGCGGCGTGTAGGTATAAGTGGCGAGCGGAATGCCTTCGACCAGCACCGAACTGATCAGCGCCTCATAGTCGTTGGACTGGTAAACGAACTCGAGCGTGCGGCCACTGCTGTGGGTGACGGCTGCAAGGCGGTCGCTGTCGTCATAGATGTAGGTCAGCGACGTGCCATCCGCGAAGCGCTTGGCGGCAAGACGCCCGTCCGCGCCGAAGGTAGAGATGGAATCGGCCGTGTACAGTGTCCAGTTGCCGTTCTGGACCAGACGATCGCCACTGTCGTCGTCCGCCTCATAGGCTTGCCCGATCTTCTTGAATGCACGCTGGAAACCAGTGCTTTCAATGATGCCCACACTGTCAACGCCATCCAGTGCCAGGTGGGCGCCCAGCGAATGGGTCCAGCCATAACCGAAGCCACCGGATGAGGTGGAGATGCCGGAGTGATAGAAGCGCGTCAGCGCGATCCAGCCCAGATCGAAGTCCGGCGCGATCTCGTACTTCTCGCCCGTTTTGACATCACATGGGTTGCCGACATTGCCGTCGCAGGTACCGCCGTTGGAGGCCGGGTCCTTGTCGGGAATCGGACTCATGTTCGCCGCTGCATCGTTGCGGGACATGGGGCAGCTACCGTTGCCGCCGTCCTTGTCGCACTTTTGCGACTTCGAGGTAATGGTTGCAACGAATTCTTCGCTGACGCAGGCGTTGTGTGTGTTGGACCACTGCGTGAAGGGGATCGGGCAGTTCAAGCGTCGCATGCGAGCAAGCCCTGTCGTTCCTGCGTCGAAGGGCACGCACGGAGACTCCGCCGAATTGCTGCCCAGCATGCCGGTGACCCGGTACTCCCTGACCTCCGAAATTCCGTCCATCCCTGGAGCAGTTGGGCCCCATTCTCCTTCCGGCACAGCAGTTTCCCCAGGACACTGGGGATTGATGTCCTGCAAGTCTGCAATGAGCGCTTCCAGCACTTCCTCTTCGGACAAGAAGCCACCATCACCCGCGCCGTAGTAAGTCCAGTCAGGGTCGGAGGGCTGCGTCTTTCCCATCCAGTAGGTAATCGACGTATTTCCGTTCAAGTCCACGACTTTCGACTTGATCTTGTCGACGTACTGCCAGCCGAACTGGAACTCCGGCGGGAAGGGGCTGGGCGCCGGCAGATTCTTGATGCCGGCCACCGCCGCCTGCTGGGTTTTGTACTGGGTCGCGTCGCCGCCGGGCTGGGAAATACGCCAGGTGATCTTGCTTTCCTGCGCCTGTACAACAGCCGGCGCAATGCAGCCAACGGCAACAATCGCCAGCACGGCACACGAAATGGTCTTCAGTCGTTCCAACATCCCTGTTCTCCTTCCTGGACGAACACAGCGCCGGCGGGAACGAGAACGCGAAGGTGTTCCCCGCGTCATGCTTCGGATCGTCCCTGGTCCGGTATGCGGCAGTGCCACATGCCGCCTTTATCGTTGAAGACGCTTGCACGTTCAAGTGTGGAGCCGCGTAACCGATCACAGATTCAAGCATCCAACGCCATTCAGCGGTCTACGCCCCGTCCCCATGACTTCCTGCACAGGGGGTCGGTGTTATACCTCACTACATTACCAGCACGACCTGTCGCGGGGTCGGCAGGCTGTGGCACTCTGCTGCAGACCTGACCCATCGGAAGGGCTGCCACGCGGCACGGCCCAGGGGGAATGGCAATGAATAGCAGCCGAGTGACGATGTGGGTGCTGGCCGCGGTGATGGCCGCAGCAGGCTCCGTCCACGCCGGCGAAATCCAGGTGGATCGCGGCGCCTACGCACTGCAGGCCGAAGAGACGGGGACCGGCCCGATCGCTGTGGTCTTTGAATCCGGTTTCGGGCAGGGCGCGGGCGCCTGGAAGGAGGTGGTTGCGGGTCTGGGGCGCGACTACCACAGCATCACCTACGCCCGTGCAGGACTCGGCAAGTCCGGCAGCGACGGTCACGCCAAGCGCATCGATGCGCATCTGGCCGACCTCACGGCCGTGATCGATACGCTCGCCCCCGGTCGCCGCGTGGTGCTGGTGGGTCATTCCTATGGCGGCCCGCTGGCCACGGAGTTTGCACGCCGCCATCCGGAGCGCCTGCAGGGCCTGGTGCTGGTGGACCCGGCCACGATGGGTCAGCGCCATGCGTTCAAGCAGGCCGACAGTGCCCGCGTGCAGGCAGACGATGCCCAGCTGCGGGCAATGCTGCCGCCGGCCATGGCCGCCGACTATGCCGTGCTGACGGAACAACTGGATGCACCCGGTGCACAGACCCCGCGCTCAATGCCGGACGTGCCGGTCGCGCTGCTGACTGCAACCCAGCTCGCTGCCGAACCGCTGTTCTTCGAAGAAACCGCAGCGGGCAAGGCACTCTGGAAGGCGCAGCACGCCCTGCTCTTCTCGGGATTCACGCGCGGCACGCATCGCTACCTGGCGACCGGGCATACCCTCCAGCGCGAGGATCCTGCTGCGGTGGTGACCGCGATTCAATCGGTCTCCGGCACCTTGAACTAGCCATTCCAGGCAAGGGCTTGCCGGGATGTTCCCGACTACTGCCCGCGCAGGCGCACCGCAAAGTACCGCGTCGGGGAAAGGCCAAGCGCCTTCTTGAACATCGTGATGAAGGCCGTCACCGACTCATAGCCCAGCGTCTCGGAAACGCGTTGTACCGGTGCGCCCGCGGCGAGTTCACGAATGGCGATGAGCAGGTGCAGCTGCTGCCGCCAGCGTCCGAAGGACAAGCCCGTTTCTCGCTCAATCAACCGGGTCAGCGTGCGCTCGCCCAGGGCCAGGCGCACGGCCCACTGGCTGATGGTGCTGCGGTCTGCCGGATCAGCCGACAATGCCGCAGCCAATGCACGCACCTTCGGGTGATGGCTGACCGGCAACGACAGGTGCTCGGCAGGCATCTGTACCAGCTCGTCCAGCAACACCCGCGCCAGCCGGTCGGTGTGGCTGCCATGCGGGTAGTCCAGCGGCGCGTCGGCCAGGTGCAGGATCATCTCCCGCAGCATCGGGGAGATCGCCAGCGTCACGCACTGCATGGGCAGATCGACGATGCCGGGCTCGACGAACAGATAGCACAGGCGCGCGTTGGCGGTGGCGCGATTGCTGTGCGGCATGCCACCCGGAATCCAGACGCCACACTGGGGCGGCACGATCCACAACGCGCTGGCCACTTCGCAGGTCACCGCCCCATGCAGCGCAAGAATGAGCTGGCCCTTGCGATGCTCATGTACGGGAATCTCCGCGTCGTGCTCGGCCACCTGCAGGCGGCTGGCGACCGCCGGGCGATCGGTCTCGTCCGGGTCCAGGTCAAAGCCGGGGAGCGAAATGCGAGCCATTCTCACATTGACCGGTTTTAGCGATTGGTTGTCATTGTAGCGAAATTCGCCAGTGCGGCCGATCACTAGCATGACCCGCATGCACCTCCCCACACCTTTTCTTCCCCACCTGTTCCAGGCATTCGCCCGGTTGAAAAGCCCTGCCCTCAGGACCGACCAGGAGGCGGTGCTGTTCTCACTCAAATGCCTGCTCGCCGCGTCGCTGGGGCTGTATGTCTCCCTGCGGATCGGCCTGAACCGCCCGTTCTGGGTGATCGGCACGGTCTATCTGGTGTCGCAGCCCCTTTCCGGGGCGACACTCAGCCGCGGCCTGTTCCGTCTGCTCGGCACCGTGGGCGGGGCCTTCGCCACCGTCGCACTGGTGCCACGATTTGCCAATGCCCCCCTGGTGCTGAGCGCCGCGCTCGCGGCGTGGATGGCGCTGTGCCTGTACCTGGCGATGCTCGACCGCACGCCGCGTGCGTATGCGTTCCTGCTGGCCGGCTATACCACCAGCCTGATTGGGTTTCCTGCGGTGATGGTGCCGGGAGACGTGTTCACCATCGCCATCACGCGGGTGCAGGAAATCGCCATCGGCATCCTTGCCGCAACGCTGGTCCATGCGCTGGTGCTGCCGCGCCGGGTCTCGATGCGCGTGCACGCGCGGGTTGCCGCTGTGCTGGATGATGCGGAACGATGGACACGCGACATGCGGGCCGGTGCATCGGAAACGATGCTGGCGACGGACCGCTCGAAAGTGGCCGCCGACCTGCTCGAGCTGCATGTGCTGTCGATCCACCTGCCCTACGACAGCGCCCACGGCGTGGCGCAGGTGCAGATCCTGCGCGCCCTGCACGACCGGATGCTGGACGTCCTGATGCTGTCCAGCGCGGTGGAAGATTCCATCGACCGGCTGCGTTCACCACAGGCCGGCGCGATGGATGCAACGGGCTGGCGCGATCTGCTGCAGGCCGGCCTCGCCGCGCAACAGACCGAGCTCGACCTCGCCCACGCCGACTGCCGCGTGCTGCAGGCGCAACTGCACACTGCCCGTCCCGACTGGCGTCGGCATGTGCCTGCCCGCCTTGCGCGACATGTGCAGGGTGCGGTACTTCACCGGGATCATCGGCTTGCCCTGCGCAGCGCGCTGGGCGCGTTCGCCGGCATCCTGCTGAGCTGCGTTCTGTGGATCGTCACCGGCTGGTCGGAGGGCGCCACGGCGGTATCCATCATCGGCACGGCGTGCGTGCTGTTCGGCACGATCGAAGCGCCGGCACCGCATGTCATGCGCTACCTGGTGGGATCGTGCATCGGCGTGGCCGTCGGCCTGCTCTACGGTCTACTGATCTTCCCCGCGTTGTCCGATTTCCTCGGCCTGATTGCCGCGCTGGCGCCGGTGCTGCTGCTGTGCGGATCGTTCCTTGCCCGGCCGCCCTTCATCATGGCCGCCCTGGGCGTGGTACTGACCTTCCCGATCATCGCAGGCCTGGGCGCGACCAATTCGGTCAACATCGTCGGCGCACTCAACAACAGCGTTGCGCTGTTCGTGGGTACGACGGTGGCACTGTGCAGCATGCAGCTGTTCCAAACCGCCGACGCGGGCCGCAACCGCGCACGGTTGGAGCATTCGATCCGTCGGGATATCGCACGACACACCGCCGGACGAGGTGATGTGACCCGCGCCTTGCTCAGCCGCATGCTGGATCGAATCGGGCTGCTCGCTCCAAGGTTGCAGGGCCGTTCCAGCGCAGTACACGAGCTGCGGGCATTGTTTGCGGACGTTCGTGCGGCACATGCATCCAGCCAACTCCGCACACTGGACAAGTACCTGGACAACCCGCACGTTCGGGCGCTACACGCGGCGCTGGTCGAACGCGTCGCCGCACATTTCAGGGTTCGCGCCCACGCGCCACGCAGTGTCGATGCCCATCTTCTGAAGTTGTTGGACTGCATGCGCGAGGCCGCAACAGCCATCGCCGAGGCCGATCGAGGGAATCTGCTGCACCTGCTCAGCGGGTTGCGCCGCGACCTGCTGGCCTCACCGCTCACCCATCGGCACTGACCGCATGCTCTCTGATCTTTCCATTGATGGCGTGCTCATTCCCGGCCTGCTCGCCGTGGCCGCTGCCGCCTTGGCGCTGTGGATACTGACTTCACGCCTGCTCGCCAGCCTCGGTCTGTACCGGCTGTTCGCCGCGCGGCCGCTGGTGGGCCTGTCCCTGTTCGTGATCCTGGCGGAGCTGATGATCCGGCTCTCGCCCCTGCTCGAGAAATGAAATGAAAGACCTGCTTGCTGTCATCGGGCGCTGGAGCGCAACGCTGGGCGTGTGTGCGCTTGCCGCCATTGCCGCGCTCTCCCTCTGGAATCGTTACGAAATGCGCCCGTGGACGCGGGATGGGCGGGTGCGCGCCGATGTGGTGCGCGTTGCGTCGGACATGGGGGGGCTGGTCACCCAGGTGCTGGTGCACGACAACCAGCGGGTCAGTGCCGGCCAGCTGCTGCTGGTGCTCGATCAGCCACGCTTCGCCGCCACGCTGGAGAAGGCAGACGCGGCGGTCAGGAGCGCGCATGCCACGCTGGCGCTGGCTCGCCGCGAATCGGCGCGGGACAACGCACTTGGCAACCTGGTCGCTTCGGAAACCCGCGAACGCAACGCCGCCAAGGTCGATACCGAGCTGGCCGCGCTGGCGCAGGCACGGGCCGAACAGCGCGTTGCCCAGCTCAACGTGCAACGCACCGAGGTGCGCGCAACCACCGATGGCATCATCACCAACCTCGACCTGCACGCGGGCGACTACCTGCAGCCGGGGGCACAGGCGCTGGCGCTGATCGACACCCGCAGCCTGCGCATCGAGGGCTATTTCGAGGAAACCAAGCTGGGCTGCATCACCGAGGGCGATGCCGCCGTGGCCCGGCTGATGGGCGACAACCACGACGTCCGCGGGCACGTGGATACCATCGCCGCCGGCATTGCCGACGATCAGCGCTCAAGCACACACAACCTGCTGCCCGCCGTGGCGCCAACTTACACCTGGGTGAGGCTGGCGCAGCGCATCCCGGTACGCATCCGCATCGATGATGCGCCGTCGGATACCCGCCTGATCGTGGGTCGCACTGCGAGTGTGACCATCACACCCTCGGCAGCGGGAGCCTGCAAGTGAGCGTGCGAACACTACGCGGTGGGCTGCTTGCCCTGCTGCTGCCCATGACGGCCTGCGTATCCGGCCCCGACTATCACCTGCCTGCGAATGCCGTCGCAGCCTCCCCCCGGGCGGCCCGGGCGTTCGTCTCGGGCAGCGAGGCATCGTTCAGCCACGACGCGCCACCGGATCGATGGTGGCAACTGTATGGCGACCCCCAGCTTGACGCCTACGTACGCGAAGCACTGGCGGCCAATACCGACCTGCGCGCCGCCGATGCCAACCTTCGGCGCGCCAGCGCAACCGTGGCGGAGTACCGCGCGCGCAGTTCCGTGCAGGCCGACGTGGATGCATCGGGCGCGCTCACCCATGCCGGTGGTTACGCCCAGGCGTCGGCCGCACCGCAATCCTATGCGCTGGGCCTTCACCTCTCCTATCCGCTGGATCTAGCAGGCGGCATCCGCCGCGGCATCGAAGCCGCCAACGCGGACGCGGAGGCCGTCGCTGCGGCACGGGACCAGGTCCGCGTGGTCGTCGCTGCTGCCGTCACCCGTGCCTATCTCCAGATCTGCACAAGCAATTACACGCTCGCTGCGACCCGGCAGGTGCTGGCGATACAGCGCGCCACGCTGGAGGCAACCCGACGCCTGGCTGCCGGAGGGCGCGGAACGGACTTCGATGTCAGCCGTGCCGGTGCCGCCGTCAACCGCAGCGCGGCGGGGATACCGCACCTGCTGGCGGAACGCCAGGCCGCACTGTTCGAACTGGCCGCATTGATGGGCAGGCTCCCGGCGGACTATCCCAGGGAGGCCGAAGCCTGCCCAGGCCCCCCGGAGCTGGAGCAGGCGCTGCCGGTCGGTGATGGTTGGCAACTGCTCCAGCGGCGCCCCGACGTACGCGCAGCCGAACGCAGCCTGGCCGCCGCGACTACAATGATCGGTGTCGAGACGGCGGGTCTCTATCCGCAGATCACCTTGGGCGCCTCTTCGGGCGTGGCCGGCACACCGGCGCATCTGCTGTCGGCCGACGGCTTCGGTGCGAGCATCGGTCCCGTGCTGTCATGGCACTGGCCCAACCGCCGCGTGGCCAAGGCCCGCGTCGCAGCGGCAGGTGCCAATGCAGATACCGCGCTCGCGTCCTTTGACGGCGTCGTGCTGCAGGCACTGCGCCAGACCGAGACCGCGCTTTCTGCCTGCACGCAGGAGCTTGAACGCGAGCGCAGCCTGGCGCAGGCGCGTGGGGATGCAGCGCGGGCCGCCGGGCAGGCGCAGCAGCTCTACCGTTTCGGCAGGATCGATTTTCTCGACCTGCTTTCGGCCCAGGCCGCGCTGGCAGATGCGGAGTCCGCATTGGCCGTCTCGCGCGCGGAGCGCATTGACCGGCAGATGGATCTTTTCCTGTCGTTGGGTGGAGGCTGGGCTGCAACAGATTCAGCCCCGAGCGGGGTCCAGTGACCCGTTGCCTGGCAGCGGCTGCAGGCCGCGCCGTCTGTTCAGAAAAGTGCCTCCCAAACCCGTATTCATTCACACTGACTGCCCTATATTCCCGCCACAGCGCCGCATGCTGCGGCCATGACGGAGGCACTTCCATGAAGACCACACGTTTGCTTGCCATCGCTTTGACCACCGCCACCGCGTTGGCTGCGGCCCCCGCCTTCGCTGACCCGCCGCATCACGCCCGCGGCAACGGCCCGCCGCCGCATGCCGGCGGCCCGCACAACCGTGATGCGCCGCCGCCCGGCTGGCAGAAGAAGGCCTGGCGTCGTGGCGACCGCCTGCCCTGGGCCGAAGTGGACCGCCGCTACTGGGTGGACGATTACGCGCGTTATGACCTGCGCAATCCGGGTCGCGGCCAGCGTTGGGTGCGCCAGTCCGACACCGAGTACCTGTTGGTGGAGATCGCGACCGGCTTGATCATCGACGCGCTGCATCGTTGAATGCGGAGCGCGCCGGGGCCCTGTAGCCGGGGCCCCGGTGGCGCTTCCACCCTAAGAAGGCCGTCATGAACGATGCGAGCCACCGGAATCCAGAACGCGCTTCTCGCTGCGTGCCTCGCCGCAGGCCTGCCGGCCCACGCAAGCCAGCGCCCATCATCGGCTGATGTGAATGCCATCGAACAGGTGGTCGAATCGTTCCGCACCTCGTTGATCAACAAGGACAAGCCGACCTACATGAGCCTGTTCTTTTCGGACAAACCGGAAGATATCGGCTGGCAGTTCGTTTCCGAAGATGCCGGCCGATTGAACGTCGCTTGACGCGGCCGAACCCAGGCCGCGAACCATTCAGCATGCGCATTGGCAATCAGTCAGGGATCGGGCACAGTTCGGCCACGCGCAAGGACGCACGCCATGACCCGCCTGCTGATCATCGAAGACAACCCCGAGCTCGTAGCCAACCTGTACGCTTTCTTTGAGCCTATCGGCTACGTGCTGGACGACGCCCGCGACGGTGCCAGCGGCCTGCGCCGGGCCACGCAGCACGACTACGACGCCATCCTGCTGGACCTGATGCTCCCGCGCCTGGATGGCATGACGCTGTGCCGAAAGCTGCGCCGGGAATTCCAGAACCCGGTGCCGATCCTGATGCTGACCGCGCGCGATCCGGTCGAGGACCGCGTGCAGGGCCTCGCTCTCGGCGCCGATGACTACCTGGTCAAACCGTTCTCGCTGAAGGAACTGGATGCGCGGATCAAGGCCCTGGTGCGACGCGCCCAGGGCCGTCAGGTCGACAGCGTACTGGCGTGGAAGGACTTGCAGGTAGATACGCGCTCGCCGCAGGCCTGGCGACAGGGGCGCTGCATCGCGCTGACGCCTACGTCGCACAAACTGCTGATGTGCCTGGTACGCGCGGCCCCTGCCGTGGTGCGCAAGCAGGAGATGGAATACCTGGTCTGGGGCGACGAGCCACCGGACAGCGGCGCGCTGCGTACCCACATCCATGAGCTGCGCCTGCAGGTGGACCGCAGCTTCGACACCACGTTGATCGCCACGGTGCACAGCGTCGGCTGGCGCATGCCGGCGTGACCCCTGCCGCTCTCTACCGCCGCCTGGCCCTGCGTACCCGCATCACGATTTCGTTCGTGCTGCTGATGGCCGGCGCGATGGGCTTCATCGTCCTGGCCGAACAGGTGGACTACGACCAGGTCAGGGCCGCGGTCATCGCCCGGACCCAGGACAGTGCCGTGCACAAGCTGCAGGCAGCACTGGCCCGTGGCGAGCGCACCGCCCTGCCCCCGGGCAGCCAGCTGTACGACAGCCATAGCGTGCCGATGGTGCTGCGCCAGTACGGCCTGGGCTACCACGGCGAAGCAGGACCCGACGAGTGGCACCTGCGTGTGTTCGACAGTGGCGGCCAGCGCTACTACCTGCTGCAGGACGCTGCACCCTATGGCTACCTGGAACACCTGATCAATGCCTTTGCCGCGGTGGTCATTTCGATCTGCGTGCTCGGCGCCTTCCTGATCGGTCGCAGGGTGGCATCGCACGTCATCGCGCCCATCACGCAGTTGGCCGATGCCGTGCAGAGCGGGCGGAAGCCCTTTCCCTGTCAGGACGCCCGCGACGAGATCGGTGTACTCGCCCGTGCCTTCGCCCGGCACAGTGATGAGCTCGAACGGTTCCTGCATCGCGAGCAATGCTTCAGCGGCGATGCCAGCCATGAGCTGCGCACGCCCTTGGCCATCATCGGCGGCGCTGCGGAAACCCTTGCCTGCCAGCTTCCGTCCGACAGCCACCTGGTCCCCAGCGCGGAGCGTATCCTGCGCACTACCCAGGAGATGCAGCGCCAGCTGTCCTGCCTGCTGCTGCTCTCACATACCCCCGGCTCCGTGCCGCGCAACAAGGTGGCCCTGCGCCCATTGATCGAATCCTGCATGGAGCGCTGCCAACCGTGGATTTCCGGCAAGCCGGTGATCGTTGCGTTTGATGCCCGGCATGACGCCGTGCTGGACACCAACGCAGATCTGGCGCACAGCGTGATCTGGAACCTGCTGCGCAACGCCTGCCAGTACACCGAAAGGGGCGAAGTGAGGATCACCCTCCACGACACCGCACTCACCGTCGCCGACACCGGACCCGGCCTGCCCTCAAGTATCGACCCACAGCAGTTCCAGCGCTTCGTGCCCGGCAGCCCGCACAATGGCGAGGGACTGGGGCTGTCCATCGTGCAGCGCATCGTCGAGCACCTGGGCTGGAGGATGACGGTGCACTCCTCGCAGCAGGGATGCCGGTTCAGCCTGGAATGGCCCGCCTGACGGTTTCCTGACACGCGCGTGCACATGCTGGGGATTGCTCACTTCACGGCGGAAACGGCATGCAGCACCCCAAGGACAGCGGCAAGTACCCGCATGGCAAGACCGGCCTGGGCCGCATCTTCCACACCCTGATCCATTCGCGAGACGGATTCATCGCTACCTTTCGTGGCGAGGCGGCATTCCGCCAGCTGCTGCTCCTGCACGCGCTGTTGATCACTGCAGCGTTCGTACTGGACATCAGCAAGCTCGAACGGGCGCTGGTGCTGGCGGTCTGCTTCATCAGCCTGGTGGTGGAACTGCTCAACTCGGCGATCGAAGCAGTGGTCGATCGCATCTCACTGGAACAGCATCCACTGTCCAAGAACGCCAAGGACATGGGCAGCGCCGCGCAGACCACCGCACTGTTGATGGTGGGCGCGGTGTGGGGCGTGATCCTGCTGGGCTAGTCCGCCCAACCTGACAACTTCCTGATAAAGCGGTTTCGATACTGCGCGCACTCCCGCTCCACGGAACCTGCTCGTGCGTCAACGCCGCCGTTTTCCACGGCCCCATCCGATCGTTCTGGTCTGGGCCACCGCACTGTTCTTCACCACGATTGGAAACATCGCCCTCTGGAAGACGCTGTGGGGGCTGATCGACCTCAACAGCCTGCGCAGCATGCTGTTCCTGGCCAGCTTGCCGGTGGTGCTTTTCTGCCTGTTCAACCTGATGCTGACGCCACTGCTGGCACTGCCGTTCCTGCGCAGGCCGCTGCTGGTGCTGCTCGTTGTCGTCAGCGCCGCCTGCAGCTACTTCATGCTGCACTACAACGTGCTGATCGATCGCAGCATGGTGCAGAACGTGTTCGAGACCAACCAGGCCGAACTGAACGCCTATCTGTCGCTGCCACTGCTGTTGACCCTGCTGGCGCTGGGCGTGCTGCCCGCTGCCGGGCTGGCCCTGGTGCGCACCACCAGCGGGGCCGGTTCGATACGTTCGCTGCTGGTGTGGCCAGTCAGCGTTCTGGCGTCATTGCTGGTACTGCTGGCAATCGGCTTCGCGTTCTACAAGGACTATTCCTCACTGCTGCGCAACAACCGCCACATCCGCGACCAGGTGCTGCCGTTGAACGTGGTGCGGCATACCCACGGTTATCTGAAAGGTCTCTACAGCACCCGCCAGCAACCGCTGCGCGCGATTGGCATGGACGCACAGCGCGCGCCGGGCCCGCGCCCGAAGCTGGTGATCCTGGTCGTCGGCGAGACCGCGCGATCACAGAACTTCCAGCTCAACGGCTACCCACGCGCGACCAATCCCCGGCTCTCGCGCAAGGAAGGGGTCATCAGCTTCAATGATGTCTCCTCATGCGGGACCGCCACTGCCATCTCGGTGCCGTGCATGTTCTCGCAGATGACCCGAGGCCAGTACGACGACGTGCGCGCCGCAACCGAGGAGAACGTGCTCGACATCCTGCAGCGCACCGGCATCAGCGTGCTCTGGCGCAACAACAACAACGGCGGCTGCAAGGGCGTGTGCGAACGCGTACCGACCGAGGACATGCCTGCGCTGAAGGTGGCCGGCCAGTGCGTCAACGCCGACGGCACCTGCTACGACGACGTGCTGCTGCACCAGTTGGGCGCACGCATCGATGCCATCAACGGCGACGCCCTGATCGTGCTGCATCAGCTCGGCAGTCATGGGCCGACCTACTTTGAACGGTATCCCGCAGCGTCGCGGGCTTTCAGCCCGACCTGCGACAGCAATCAGATCCAGCACTGCAGCAACGAGGCACTGGTCAACACCTATGACAACACCCTGGTGCACACCGACCAGGTGCTTGCGGAGGCCATCGGCCTGCTGCGGGGCTACTCGGCCCACCGCGACGTTGCGCTGATCTATGTCTCCGACCATGGTGAGTCGCTCGGCGAACGCGGCATGTACCTGCATGGCACGCCCTACTTCATCGCCCCGCGCGAGCAGACCCAGGTGCCGATGGTGATGTGGTTCTCACCCGAATTCAGCCGCAACGCAGGCCTGGACCTGGCCTGCCTGCACCAGAATGCCCTGCACCGGGCGCACAGCCACGACAACCTCTTCCACTCGCTGCTGGGCCTGTTCGCGGTCAACAGCGGGGTGTACCAGCACGATCTGGATGTGTTCGCAGGTTGCCGCGCGTCGGCTTCGCCGGCTGTGGCCACCTCACCGGCGAAAGAAAGGCGCCGGCTGATGCCGGTCGCTGCCCGGAACGTGGCGCGCTACTGCGCCGCCAGGGCGAAATCCAGGCCCGCACACACCGCCGCCACCTGGGCGTCGTTGCATTCCTGCGGATTGGTGCGCGGGCTGTCCGGGTAGACCTCGGTGGTGGTGGCAAAGCGCGCATCGGTGAAGCCAGCGCAGGCGCCGATTGAACGGGATTCGCCCCAGACCACGCCCGGCGACTGCAGCGGCAGGCCGACCAGGTTGCCTTCGGCATCGGCCGGGGCGATATGGGTGACCGGGGCCACGGCGGTGATCAATGCCTTCTGGAACTCGGCCTGCGGATCTTCGCTGTTGCCGATCACGTAGAAACCATCCGGAATGGTGTCGCGCTCGAATGGCTTGCCGTCGCGGGCACAACGCGCCGGATCGAACTCCTGCAGGTCGCTGTCGGTGGTCTCGTGCAGGTCCAGGTGCACCAGCAGGTTCGGCTTGCGCTCGGCCACCCAGGCCATCAGGGCGGCGGCTTCCACGATCTGGCCGCCGTCACGGAAGCTGCGGTTGGGGTCGATGGCGTCCGGGTTCCAGCGCTGGATGCGCTCGTAGCCCCACGGGCTGACGCACGGCGCCACGATCAGGTTCAGCCGGCCCAGGTAACGCTCCGCCTGCTGCTCCAGGAACTGCAGGGCACCGTGCACGCCGCTGGTCTCGTAGCCATGCACGCCACCGGTGATCAGCGCGGTCGGCAGCGCCGGGTTCCAGTCGTGGTTGACCACGGCGAACAGCGGGTAATGGTCCGGCGCATAGTCCAGCTGGCCGTACTGGATCACATCGAAGCTGTCGTCCAGGCGCTCGAGCGCGGCCACCACGTCGTCGTGGTAGCTGCGCCGGCGCTGCTGGCGGGCCCGCCACTGTGCGCGTTCCGCGTCGCCCCAGGGCTGTCCGGGGGTGCCGATCGGGTAGAACTGCGCAACGGTCATTGGGGAACTCCAGGGGTCGAACGGGATGGGTGCAGCCGGACATTCTAAGCCTTGTCGCGCCTGCGGGCGCCCCCGCCCCGCCCCGCCTTCATCCAGCCGGGGTCATCTGGTTGTAAAATCAACGGTTTTTGGCCCCTCACCCCTTGATGGCGAACGCAGCGCAGCCGGTCCTGGGTGGACCGGAGTTCCTCCGCCTGCTCGCCCGTCTCAGCGACGGCGCGATGCCGGCCACCAGTCCCGCCCTGACCGATCGCCTCGGCCAGTGGGTGGACTGGAGCCGTGCCGTGGCCTTGTCCGGGGCGCTCGGCGGACGCCTGCCCGAGCCCGGTGAAGCCGCCGAAGCGGTTGAGGATGTACTGGCCGACTGCGCCCAGGCGCACGCCAGCCTGCTCGCCTCGATCCGCGAGGATGCCGAGGCCGAGCGCCTGCTGGACCTGGCCGAAGCTGCCGCCGCACCCAACTTCGCCTCGCTGCGCCAGCGCTACCGGGTACTGCAGCAGGCCATCCAGACCGCCACGGGCCGCCTGCGCGGCCGCCTGCGCGACCAGCTGGTGCAGGTTTCGCCCGAGCTGGCGCGGCTGGCCGAGGTCGATGCGGTGATGGAACAGACCCTCACCCCGCGCGAGCACAGCCTGCTGGCCACTGCGCCGGCCGTGCTCGGCGCCCGATTTGAACGCGTGCACGGCCAGCCCGGCTGGCGCACAGCCTTCCGCCATGACATGCGCACGCTGCTGCTCGCCGAGCTGCAGCTGCGCTTCCACCCGATCGAAGGGCTGCAAGACGCCCTGCGCTCCCACTGACCGGAACACCATGTCCAGAACTGCTTTCCATGTCGTTGTCTTCCTTGTCGGCCTGCTGGCCGTGTGCTGGATCGGCATTGGCTACGTTTCGGTGCATCCGCTGGGTGCAGCGGTGGCGGCGATCATCGCGGCCTGCTACATCGCCGGTGGCGTGGAGCTGTACCGCTACCGCCAGGCCAGCAACGGCCTGCGCGCCGCACTGAACGACCTGTCCAGCGCGAAGGAAAGCCTCGCCCCCTGGCTGGAGCGCGTGCCGGTAGGCCTGCGCAACGCCGTGCGCCTGCGCGTGGAAGGCGAGCGCACCGCCCTGCCCGCACCGGTGCTGACCCCTTACCTGGTCGGCCTGCTGGTGCTGCTGGGCATGCTCGGTACCCTGCTGGGCATGATGGACACGCTGCGTGGCACCGGACTGGCGCTGCAGAGCGCGACCGACATGGCCGCCATCCGCGGCTCGCTGGCCTCGCCGGTGCAGGGCCTGGCGGTGGCATTCGGTACCTCGATCGCCGGTGTGGCCAGCTCGGCCATGCTCGGCCTGCTGGCGGCGCTGCTGCGTCGGGATCGGCTGCAGGCCGTGCAGCAGCTGGACCGGGCCATTGCATGCGACCTGCACCCCTACTCGCAGGCCTGGCAGCGCGCCGAGTCGCTGCGCCTGCTGCAGGCACAGTCCGCCGCGCTGCCGGCACTGGTCGACCGCCTACAGGCGATGACACAGACCTTTGAACAGCACAGCACGGCCGCCAACGAGCGCCTGCTGGCCGGCCAGGCCGAATTCCTGATCCAGAGCCAGGCGCTGCAGGAGCGTCTGGCGGTCTCGCTGCAGCAGTCGCTGCGCGAAGGCGCCGAAGCCAGCGCCGCCGCCATCGGCGGTGCGCTGCAGCCGATGGCCGAGACCACGCTGGCTGGCCTGGCCCATCACAGCGAAGCACTGCACGCCCGCGTCGAGCAGGCCGTGCAGGAGCAGCTGGCTGGCCTGAGCGACGGTTTCGAGCGCAGCCGCGTTGCGACCGAAGCCAGCTGGGCCAAGGTCGTAAGTGAACAGAGCCAGGCACAGCAGGCCCTGGTGGACGATCTGCGCCAGCACCTGCAGGCCTTCAGCGATGGTCAGGGCACGCAGGCCGAAGCACTGGTCGCGCGCATCGGCGAGCGCTTGCAGGTCGATGCCAATGGCAACGCCGAGGCCTGGCGCGCCGCCATCGAGCAGCAGCAGGCACTGAACAGCGCGCTGGTCGAGCGCCAGCAGCAGGCGCTGCTGGCGGCCGGCCAGCAGCTGGACGAGCATGCGCAGGCATTGCTGCGGGCACTGGAGCAGCGTCACGACGCCAGCCAGTCGTTGCTGCAGGACCACGAACAGCAGCGCTCGCAGCAGTGGCAGGCCGCCCAGGCTGCCGCCGCAGCTGCGCACGCCGAACTGCAGGCCTGTCTGGACACTCGCGAACAGCAGCGCCAGGCGCGCTGGGACGCGGTCAGCGCCGAACTGCAGCAAGCCCACGCCGCGCTGCATGCGCAGCTGCAGGCCGGCGACGAACAGCGCCTGCAGCGCTGGAGCGATGCCTTGCAGCACGTTTCCACCGACCTGGCCGAGCGCCTGCGGGCCAACGGCGAGCGCCTGGCTGCGCAGCAGCAGCAGGTCTGCGACACGCTGGCGGCGACCGCACAGCAGATCGGCGAGAACGGTCGTGCACAGGCCAGCGCAACGCTGGCCGAAGTCTCCACCCTGCTGCAGACCGCGGCAGCCGCGCCGAAGGCCGCTGCCGACGTCATCAACGAACTGCGCAGCACGCTCTCTGAAAGCCTGGTGCGTGACAACGCAATGCTGGAAGAACGCGGTCGCCTGCTGGCCACCGTGCAGACCCTGCTCGATGCGATCAACCATGCCTCGCACGAACAGCGCACCGCCGTGGACGCGCTGGTTGGCGGATCCGCCGAGCTGCTGGAGCGCGTCGGCAACCGCTTCACCGACCATATCGCCGCCGAGACCGGGAAGCTGGACGGCATCGCCGCAGCGCTCAACGGCAGCGCCGGTGAAGTGGGCCAGTTGGCCAGCACCTTTGGTGAAGCGGTCGCGCAGTTCGGCAGTGCCTCCACCGAGCTTTCCGGCCGCCTGGAACAGATTGGCGGCGCACTGGATGCCTCGCTGGCCCGCAGCGATGAGCAGCTGGCCTACTACGTGGCGCAGGCGCGCGAGGTGGTCGACCTCAGCCTGCTGTCGCAGAAGCAGGTGATGGAAGAACTGCAGCAGCTGGCCACGCGCCGCGGCAAGGCCGGCAGCGCATGAGCGACGAGCTGGAGGTCGATGGCGGCTCACACGCCCCGATCTGGGCCGCCTTCGGCGACCTGATGTCGGTGCTGCTGGGTGCGTTCGTGCTGATCCTGGTGGGTGTGGTCGCGGTGCAGCTGGAGCTGTCGCAGCGGTTGGACCAGGAAGTGAAGCAGCGCCAGGCCGAAGCCAAGCGCCTGCAGACGCTCGAACAGGCACTGGCTGGCCCGCTGGCTGCCGGTCGCGTGACGCTGGTTGACGGCCGCATCGGCATCAGCGGCAGCGTGTTGTTCGCGCTCAACTCCGACCAGCTGCAGCCGGAAGGCCAGGAGCTGCTGCGCAGCCTGGCGGCACCGCTGGCCGCCTATCTGGGCAGTCGCGAAGAAATCCTCATGGTCAGCGGCTTCACCGATGATGCGCCGGTGCGCGAAGGCAACCGCCGCTTCGCCGACAACTGGGAGCTGTCCGCGCAACGTTCGCTGACCGTGACCCGTACCCTGATTGCCGATGGCGTACCGGCTGACGCCGTGTTCGCCGCCGCGTTCGGCAGCGAGCAGCCGGTCAGTTCCAATGCCAATGAGGAAGGACGCGCACGCAACCGTCGCGTGGAGATCGCGCCGATTCCCAAGCCCAAGGCCCCGGATGCCAAGTAAGCCGCCCGCACTGGAGGGACTGCGCGCACTGGTGCGCGACCTCGATGCGGGGTCGCGCTCGCTGCCGCATTACCCGCAGGTGCCGATGCTGCAGCAGGTCCAGCGCGAGTGGTCGGAGCTGCGCAGCGAACTGCAGGTACGCCGCTCGCTGCGCACCGAGGCCCCCGCCGACGGCGGCCCGCTGAACTCGGCGGTGCTGGTGCAACGCATGCTGGACACGATGCAGGCGACCAGCCCCGGCTACCTGCGCCATTTCATCGACTACGTGGACACCCTGTCCTGGCTGCAGGCGCTGCAGGACGGTGCCGTGAGCAGTGGTGACACCGCAAAGCCGAAGCGCACGCGCAAGCCGCGCAACGCGGGTTGATCGCACAGTGACGCCGACCTCGTTCGGCGCCCCCGTAGACGCCAACCTTGGTTGGCGTTCCACCAACGACGCCGCGCATGCCAACCAAGGTTGGCATATATCAATGCATGCTCCGGCATGCCACGCCTGTAGCGGTGTCACCAGACAGTCATCTGTCTAGCGCACCATTTTCACGTGGGCCCACGGCGCGTGCAGCGCCTGCAGTCGCATCGCTTGTCTCCCCTTTTCAATTCCATGAGCTCCGCGCCAGCGCGGTGGCTCGTGCCTGCCTGAGTGTCTGCAACATGACGAAGACTTTGTTGGCCGCCGCGCTGTCGATCGCGCTTGCTCCCGCGGCCTGGGCGCAGGATGCTGCCCCGACCTCCCATGGCACGTCCGCCACCGACCTCGATGCGGTTTCGGTGATCGGCAGCGGTGAAGCGCGCCAGGTGCAGCGCATCACCCGCGAGAACCTCGACATCCTGCCGCCGGGTACCAGCCTGCAGAAGACCCTGAACCTGCTGCCGGGCGTCAACGCGCAGTCGGCCGATGCGCTGGGCACCAACGAGCAGTCGATGACCCTCAGCCTGCGTGGCTTCAACTCCACCCGCCTCGGCTACACGCTGGATGGCGTGCCGCTGGGCGATGGCGCGTACAACAACTACAACGGCCTGACCATCAACCGTGCGCTGATCAGCGAGAACATGGCCGGCGCCGAACTGGCCGTGGGTATCGGCAGCCTCGGCACGCCATCCACCAGCAACCTCGGCGGCACCATTTCGTACACCTCCGACCGCCCGGCGCAGGAACTCGGCGGCCGCGTGGTGCAGACCTTCGGCAGCGATGCCAACCGCCGCACCTTCGTGCGCGTGGACAGCGGCGAGTACAACGGCTTCTCCGGCTACGTTTCCGGCATGAACGCGGTCTCCGATCTGTGGAACGACCAGACCGCCTACAACAGATCCACCACCAAGCAGTTCAACGCCAAGGGCGTGTGGAACTTCGACCGCGGCCAGATCACCGGTTTCGTCGATACCTCGCGCACTACCCAGGCCGACTACTTCTACCTGTCCAAGGACGAGATGTCGCGCGGGCTGGGCTGGGACTGGGGCGGCTATGCGCCGGACTGGAACAAGGCCGTGGCCAAGGCCTACTGCAATACCGCCAGCTTCAACGCGAAGAAGTGCGACAGCAGCGGCCGGGACAAGGATGCCGACGGTGCGTTCACCGCCGGGCAGATCCTGCGCGATGACAACCTGTACTACCTGGCCGGCGATTTCTTCCTGGCCGATGGCTTCAGCCTGCGGGCCCTGGCCTACCACCACGACGACCGCGGCGAAGGCCACAACTGGAACAGCGGCGCGTGGTCGAACAAGGGCACCGCGCAGGAAATCCCGATCATCTTCCGCAACACGATCTATACCATCGACCGCGATGGCGGCACGCTTTCGTTCGATTGGGAACTGGGCGCGCACCGCATCGAGGGCGGCGTCTGGTACGAGCGCAACACCAGCAGCGCCGAGCGCTACCAGACCGCCGTGGACGGCCCGCGCGACCTGAGTGGCATGAACACCCTGCCCTCCGACGTCGGTGTGTTCGCCCAGCGCACGCGCTGGAAGACCCACCAGTTCTTCCTGAAGGACACCTGGCGCCTGCTCGATGATCGCCTGACCCTGGAGTTCGGCGCCAAGAGCCCGCATGCCACCTCCGATGCGCAGGCCCTGCCGGGCGACGCGAAGGCGCCGATCTCGCCGACCTCCAACAACCAGTTCGCCACCGGCGAACTGAAGGCCAGCAAGAACTTCCTGCCCAGCATCGGCGCCAACTTCCGCCTGGCCGAGCATCACGAAGTGTTCGCCAGCTACGCCGAGAACATCGCCATGTTCCAGGGCGGCTTCAAGCTGGGCCCGCAGGCAGTCAGCCAGGCCACCTGGAACGCGCAGGGCAACCTGAAGCCGGAAGAATCCCGCTCGCTGGAGGCCGGCTACCGCTTCGTCACCGATACCCTGCAGGCCTCGGTCGCGGCCTACAGCGTGCGCTTCGACAACCGCCTGCTGCAGTACAACCCCTGCGACTCGCGGCAGCCGGTCGGCCCGACCTGCGGCAACCGCTTCTACAACGTCGGCGGCGTCGACAGCCGTGGTGCCGAGCTGACCGTGCTGTGGACCCCGAACGAGCACTTCAGCTGGTACACCTCGGCCTCGCTGAACCGCTCGACCTATGCGTCGAACTACGTGCAGGCCGGCGTCGAGCAGCAGATCAAGGGCAAGATCCAGACCGATACACCCAAGCAGCTGCTGGCCACCGAGATCACCTGGCGCGACAACGGCTGGTTCGCCAGCCTGCGCGGCAAGTACACCGGCGAACGCTTCTACACCTACACCAACGACCAGGGCTTCGGCGGCTTTACCGTGTTCGATCTGGCCGGTGGCTATGACTTCGGCCAGGTCGGCTTCGCCAAGGGCATGCGCGTGTCGTTCAACGTGACCAACCTGACCAACAAGCGCTATGCCAGCAACCTGGATTCGAGCGTGTTCGCCCCGAGCGACCCGGCCGGCAAACTGTACGTGTTCCATGCCTCGGCACCACGCCAGGTGTTCGGTACGATCGACCTTCGCTTCTGATTGACCGCCCGGAGTCCACTGATGCTCACGACCGCCCTGCTGATGGCCACTCTCTCCGCCAGCGGATACTCCGCTCCGCATGAGGCAACGGGTGCAGCGCCGCGTACCCTGCAGCTGGGCGGTCGCAGCTATGTGGACAAAGGCCTGGTCGCCGCCGGGCGGGTGCCGGCGGGCACGGTGGACTTCCTGGGCGACACGCTGGGATCGTTCTCGTCGCTGGCGGTGCAGCCCGGCACCTGGAAGCGCACTGCCAACGGCTACGAAGGCGTGCTGTGGACCCTGCCCGACCGCGGCCGCAACGATCCCGAGGCTGGCCTGTTCTACGACTACACCGGCCGCGTCGAGCGCATGCAGCTGCGCATCGACGTTTCCCCGGGAGAGCCCGAGCTTGGCACGCTGGCGATGGTGCCCGACAAGGGCGTGGTACTGAAGGATTTCAACGGGCAGCCGTTCACCGGTGCCGACCCGGGCGACCACACGGTCACTCAGCGCCAGGTGGTGCTGCCTTCGCCGGCCAGCGGCGCCGGTGCGGGCAAGGTCTCGCTGGATGCTGAGTCACTGCAGTTCACCGCAGATGGCCACTTCTATATCGGCGACGAGTACACCGCCAACGTCTACTACTTCGATGCGCAGGGCCAGGTGCAGGGTGTGATCGTGGCACCACCCGCGATCCGTCCGCAGCGCGACGGCAAGCCGGCGTTCGGTTCGCTGGCACCACCGCAGACCGGTCGACGCAACAACCAGGGCGTGGAAGGCATGGGCCTGTCACCCGACGGCAGCCGCCTGTACGTCGCCCTGCAGAGCGCGACGCTGCAGGACAGCGCGCAGGGCAACGCGGCGGGCCGCATCAACACCCGCGTGCTGGTCTACGACGTGAAGGCCTCGCCAACGCCACAGCAGCCGATCGGCCATTACGTGATGGCTTTGCCTGCCTACGCGCACGACGGCAAGGGCAAGCTGGACCGAACCGCGGCGCAGAGCGAGCTGCGCGCGCTGGACGGCCATCGCTTTCTGCTGCTGGCCCGCGACGGAAACGGGCTGGGCAAGGACGGCGACGACCCGATCGTCTACAAGTCGGTGCTGCTGGTCGATGTGACCGATGCCACCAACCTGGCCGAAAGTGCTTATGAAACCGGCACGGCCTCGGTTCTGGCCGACCCGACCGACACCGCGCTGAAGCCGGAGATCATGCCAGCACGCAGCGACGAACTGCTGAACCTGCTGGACCGCCCGCAGTTGGCCCGTGCCGGGCTGGACCTGGACACAAAGCGCGGCCCACATGCCGGACTGCTGTCAGAGAAGTGGGAAGCCATGGACGTGCTGCCGGCGCTGGACCCGCAGCACCCGAACGACGTACTGCTGCTGATCGGCAACGACAACGACTTCATCGCCCGCCACTGCCGCATGCAGGGCCAGGCCTGCGACAGCCCGTACGACAACGACAACCGCGTGCTGGTGTACCGCCTCACACTGCCCTGAGCGCAAACCGATGCCACGCCCGCTGTAGAGCCGAGCCCATGCTCGGCTGCCTTCGCCCTCAGCCGAGCGTGGGCTCGGCTCTACAGAAGCTCAGCCGCGAAGGGTGGCGCCGCCATCCACATACAGGTCGCTCATCGCCACATGCCCGGCCTGTTCGGAGAGCAGGAACATCACCGAGTGCGCGATGTCCTCCGGGGTGGCCAGCTTGCGCAGCGGAATGCCGGCCTTGTAGGTTTCAAGGTTGCCGGCGATCACCCGCTCGGCACCATGCTCGTCCAGCCACATGCCGGTCTGCATCGGGGTCAGTGTTGAACCCGGGGCAACGATGTTGCAGCGGATGCCCAGCGGCGCCAGTTCCAGCCCGAGGCAGCGAGAAAACATCGTGGCGGCGGCCTTGGAGGCCGCATAGGCCGCCATGCCGTGCCTTGGTACACCGGCCGCATTCGAGCTGACGGTAACGATCGCGCCCTGCCGACGCGGTGACATCACCCGCGCCAACGCCCTTCCGACATGGAACACGCCATCGGCATTGACTGCAAACACCCGGCGCCAGTCGTCGTCGGTGGTCCCGGTGACGCCGCCCACATGCAGTACGCCGGCCACGCTGGCGGCCAGCATGATCGGCCCGATGCTGGACTCGACCTGATCCACCAAGGCGTCCACGGCGGCGCTGTCGGTTACATCGAGTGCGAGCGACTTCACCCGGGTATCGGCCACGCGCGGCGTCTCGCGATCGGTCGCCACCACCGTGCAGCCGGCCTCGGCCAACAGCCGTACCAACGCCTCGCCGATGCCGCCGGATGCACCCGTAACCAACGCCACGCGGCCGTCGAAACCGGTCAACTGCATGTTGCGATCTCCTGTTGCTCATCCCAGTGGCGCAGCCGCGCCGACAACCACGGCGCCAGCTGCGCCACCGCATCGCGGCCGGTCAGTTCGGCGTGCAGGAACGGCAGTTCCAGCGCCTGCACCCTGCGCGCGTGGGTCCGCCACAACGTCGATTGCAGCTGTGGCCGCGCCTGATGATCCCGACCAGCACGGACGTGCACCAGCGTGCCGTCGAACGGTTGGTGAATATGTTCGCGGATCAGTCGATTGGTGCCGGTCACCGCGCGCACCACGCCATCGAGCACCACATCCGGCAGGCTGCCGAGTGCACTGCCGCCACGGCGCAGGAACCCCAGAATTCGTTCACGGCTGTCGAGTTCCGGATGCGCATCCGGATCGTGGCCGGCAATCGCCAGCAATGCCCGCAATGCGGCGATGGGATCGGGTTCCGGTTCGGCCCGCCAGCACTCGCTGGGATACGCGTCCAGCAGCACCAGCTCGCCGACGTCGCGGCCGATTTCATGCAGGCGCACCGCCATCGCCTGGGCGAGGATGCCACCTACCGACCAGCCCAGCAGATGCACTGGCCCCTTCGGCTGTAGTGCGACCACGCGCTGCACGTAGTCGTTGGCCATCGCCTCGATGCTGCTCGGCAGCGGCTGCCGGGCGTCCAGTGCCGGCGACTGCAGGCCGTACACCGGGCGTGCCGGCTGCAGTGCCCGGGCCAGGGTGCGGTAGTTCCAGGCGATCCCCCCGGCCGGATGCAGCACGAACAGCGGCGTGGGCCCGGCGGCGTCGGTTGCGGCCAATGCGATCACCGGCCCCAGTGCGTGATCGGCCAGCGCGGGAGGCTCGGCAATACGAACCGCCAGTGCGGCCACGGTGGGCTGCGCAAACAAGGCACCCAGACCCAGATCACAGCGCCAGCGCTGCTCGATCGCCAGCAGCAGGTGCACCGCCGACAGCGAATCACCGCCGAGACTGAAGAAATCTGCATCCACTGCCACCGGCGCCTCACGCCCAAGCGCCTGGGCGAACAACAACGCCAGCTCCTGTTCCAACGGCGTGCGCGGCGCCAAGCCGGCAACTTCAAGTTGCGGAGGCTTCGGCAACGCGTTGCGGTCGAGCTTGCCGTTGGCGGTCACCGGCCAGTGGTCCACGCCGACAAACGCCGAGGGCACCATATAGTCCGGCACGCGCGTGGCCAGGTGGCTGCGCAGCGTTATGGCATCGGCAAGCGCGGTCGGCAGATACGCCACCAGACGCACTTCGCCGGGAGCATCCTGGCGCAGCAGCACTTCCGCCCGCTCCATGCCAGGCAGCTCGCGCAGTGCCGCCTCGATCTCGCCCAGCTCGATGCGCAGGCCGCGCAGTTTCACCTGGTGGTCGCTGCGGCCGAGATACTCGACCGCACCATCGCGGCGCCAGCGTGCTACGTCGCCGGTGCGGTAGATGCGCTCGCCCGTCAGGAAGGGATCGGCAAGGAAGCGCTCGGTGGTCAGATCATCGCGACCGAGATAGCCACGCGCCAGCTGGACGCCACCCAGGTACAGGTCACCGGGCACGCCCACCGGCACCGGCTGCATCCGGGCGTCCAGCACGTACAGGCGGGTGTTCCAGACCGGGAACCCGATCGGCACCGGCCGCGAACGATCCTGCGCCGACGCCGGCCAGTAGCTGACGTCCACCGCAGCTTCGGTCGGGCCATACAGGTTGTGCAGCTCGGCGTGCACACGCGCGTGGAAGCGGTCGCGGGACGAAGCATCCAGCGCCTCGCCACTGGTGAACACCCGTCGCAGCTGCAGCCCTTCGGAGGCCGGTGCAGCGAGGAAGGCATCCAACATCGATGGCACGAAATGCGCCGTGGTGATGCCATGCTCGCGGATCAGCCGCGCCAGTTCAGTGGGATCGCGATGCGCGTCCGGCCCGGCGACCACCAGCGTGGCCCCGCACAGCAGCGGCAGGAAGAACTCCCAGACCGAGACGTCGAAGGTGGCCGGGGTCTTCTGCAGCACGCGGTCATCGGCGCGGATGTCGTAGTGCTCGCGCATCCACAGCAGGCGGTTGACGATGGCACGGTGTTCGATGACCACGCCCTTGGGCTCGCCAGTCGAGCCGGAGGTATAGATCACGTAGGCCGCATCGTCAGGTGCCGGATCGGCCCACGGTGCGGCAAAACTCAGCGCAGTCCACTGCTCCGGCGCGAGCACCGGTACGCCGGCCACGCGCGCCGATACGTCCGCCGCAGCCAGTACGCACACCGGCTGTGCCGACGCGAAAATACGTGCCAGCCGCTCATCGGGATGGGCCAGGTCCAGCGGAAGGTAGGCCGCGCCTGCTCGCAGCACCGCGACCAGAGCGATCACCAGCTCCAGCGAGCGCGGCAATGCCACCGCCACCACGCTGCCCGGGCCGACATCCATTGTCCGCAGCTGTGCCGCCAGCGCGAAGCTGCGCGCTTCCAGCGTTGCGTAGTCCAGCGTAGTGTCGCCGAACACCAGTGCCGGCGCGTGCGGGTCCCGATCCATGCCCTGCTGCAGCAGCTCGACCAGGGTCGTCTCCGGCAGGGCGTGCGCGGTGGCATTGAAGCCTTGCAGAACCTGCTGCGCCTCCTCGGGCGTCGCCAGAGGTGCGGCTGCGATATCGTCAGCCTGCAGTGCCGAGGACACGAAATGCAGCAGCCGCGCCGCGTGCGCCTCGACATCCTCGCGACTGTACAGCGCGGGATTGGCCTCGATCTCCAGATCCAGCAGCGCCTGGCCATCGCCACGGAAGCCCAGCGTCAGATCATCCACCGGCCCGGTGCACAGCACCTCCAGCGTGGCCTGCACGCCTGGCAGGGCCAGCGGCTTGTAGAACGGCTGCACATTCACCAGGGGGCCGTGCAGGCGCTGCTGCGCGCCGACCAGGCCCAAGTCCCGGCGCAGTTGCTCGCCGCGGTAGCGGCCGTGCTTGCGGCCCTGGCTGAGCTGCCGGCCCAGGCTGCGGGTAAAGGTCTCGACGCTGCCCTCGCCGGCGGCCACGCGCAGCGGCAACACATTCATCACCATCGCCGGCACCCGCGCCGACGCGTTGCCGAGCCGGCCCATGTAGGGCACGCCCAGCACCACTTCATCGGCCGCGCTCATCCGCCGCAGGTACTCGGCCGACAACGCGGCCAGCACGTCTGGCCAGGGCTGCAACCAACGTACCGATGCCTGCAGCAACTGCTCACGGAATGCCGCATCGAGCGGCTGCACCCAGCGCAGCGCGTCGTCACTGGCCGCGAGCGTACCGGCCAGACCGACGCCCGCCGGTGCCCCCTGCATGTGCTCGCGCCACCACTGCCCGGCCTGCGTGCGGCGCGGGTCGGCACGATAAGCAGCATCGTCGGCCAGCACGCCCGCCAGCCCCGGCAGTGGCTCACCCATACGACCGGCATACAACGCGCACACGCGATCAGTGAACAGCGCCATGCCGTAACCATCGGTGGCCAGATGATGCACACGCAGGTACCAGACCCAGCGCTGCCCGCCCAGCTCAAGCAGCACCTGCTGACTGATCCGGTCGCGGGTGGGATCGACCGGGCTCAGCCGGTCGGCGTGCATCAGGTTGCGTGCCGCAGCGGCGGGATCCGTCTCGGTGGACACATCACGCACCGAAAGCAACGGCACGTGTGCGGGGTCATGCCACTGCAGCGGCTGGCCATCGGCCCCTTCGGCAAAGCGCAGTGCTAAGGCCTGGGCCTCGCCTGCAGCCTGGTCTGCCGCTGCGACGAACGCGGCCACGTCCAGCGGGCCATCGATCCACACCGCGTGCGCGGTATTGAATGACGGGTTGTCCGGTGCCAGCCGCTGTGCGAACCACAGTCCCGCCTGGGCCTCGGTCAATGCCACCGGCGTGGCCAGCGCGGCGGCGTTCATGCGTTCTGCGCGGCCTGCAGCGTCTGCACCACGTTCCACCACTGGCGCAGCGTGGTGTGTTCGGCCAGCTGCGAGAACTCCAGCGGCAGGCCGGTGTTGCCCCAGGCCAGGACCAGGCCGAGCATGCGCATCGAATCCAGGTCCAGGTCGATCAGGTTGTCGTCGTCACCGATCTCGGCAGGTGTGCACTCCAGCACGCGCGCCACATCGGCACGCATCCGCTCCAGATCCAGCACCTCACCCGTGGCAGCCATCACAGCACCTCCAGCAGCTGGTCGGTGATCATCGGCACCCCGCTGGTGCGTGCGATCCAGTGCAGCGCCTGATCGTGATCGGCGCGCGAGAAGTCCGCCACCGCGTCAGCGGCGATGAAAGCCTCGATGTCACGCTGGAAGGCCTCGACCACGGTCGCGGTGCAGCCGATATGGGCGTACACGCCAGTCACCAGCAGCTGGTCGCGCCCACGTACCCGCATCAGCGTCTCCAGGTTGCTGCGCTGGAAGGCGCTGTAGCGGTGCTTCACCAGCACGTGCTCGCCTGGCTGCGGTGCCAGCGCCTCGATGATCGGTTCGTGGTCGGCGCTGCGGCGCATGCCCGGTCCCCACAGGTCGGCCTGCAGGCCACGGTCACGGCGGTCCTGGTCGCCATGCTGGGCGGTGTAGAACACCGGAATGCCGTGCGCGCGGCAATGCGCCAGCAGCCGTGCGATGTTGTCCACGGCCGGCCGTAGCGGTGCATTACCGGCGTCGAAGGCGGCCAGGAAGTAACGCTGCATGTCGTGCACCAACAGCGCGACACGAGCGCGCTGCGGGCGCCACGGGCCACGCGCCTGCGGCAGTTCGGCGGCGGTCGGCAAGGGATAGTCGGTAATACGGGGCAGCGCCATCAGCGCGTTCCTCCTGTCTGTTGCAGATGACGCGCACGCAATTGCGCGCGCAGTTCGCGGCGGCTGATCTTGCCGACCGCAGTGGTATCGAAACTGTCGACGAACACGACCTGGTCGGGCACCTTGAACGCCGCCAGGCCGCGCCCGCGCATCCAGGCCTTCAGTGCCGGGGCCTTGAACGGCTCGCCCTGCGCGATCACGAACGCACAGCTGCGCTCGCCCAGATACTCATCGGGAATGGAGACCACGGCGGCGTCGAACACACCCGGGTGCGCCAGCAGGTGGTCCTCGATCTCCTCAGCGGAGATCTTCTCGCCAGCGCGGTTGATGTGGTCACCCGCACGGCCCTGTACCACCAGATAGCCACCGGGCAGCTGCTGCACACGGTCGCCGGTGCGATAGAAGCCGTCGTCGGTAAACGAGCGCGCATTGGCCACCGCATCGTTGTGGTAGCCACGGATGGTGTACGGGCCACGGGTGAGTAGATGCCCCACCTCGCCCTCGGCCACCGGCTGGTCATGGTCATCGACCACGCGCACTTCATCATCCGGACTGATCGGTCGCCCCTGGCAGGCCACGATCAGTTCTTCCGGATCATCCAGGCGGGTGTAGTTCACCAGCCCTTCGGCCATGCCGAATACCTGCTGCAAGGTACAGCCGAGGCCGTCGATCACCCGCCGCGCGGCTTCCGGCACCAGCTTGGCGCCGCCCACCTGCAGTACCTGCAGGCTGGACAGGTCATGCCTGCTGGTGGCGGCCGCCTGCGCCCACAGCAGCGCCAGCGGCGGCACCAGCCCGCAGCAGGTCACCTGTTCGCGGGCGATCAGCGGGAAGGCCACATCCGGTCCGGGGCCGGGGCTGAGCACGACGCGGGCACCGGCGTACAGCGCGCCGAAGAAGCCGGGCGAGCTCATCGGGAAGTTGTGCGCAGCCGGCAGCGCGACCAGGTAGACGCTGTCGCGGTCTATGCCGCAGAGGTCATTGCTGGCGCGGAACGAGTAGATGTAGTCGTCGTGGGTACGCGGAATCAGCTTGGACAGCCCGGTACTGCCTCCGGAAATCTGCAGGAACGCTACCGATTGCGGGTCCGGATCGACCGGCAGCTGGCTGCGATCGCCCTGCAGCGCCTCCAGCGCGACGAACTCCGCCGCATCGCCGTCGATCACCACATGGCGAACCGCCGGGACCTCGGCCTGCAGCGCCCGCGCCAGCCCGCGGTGATCGAAGCCGTCGTGCAGTGCCGTGGTGATGTAGGCACTGGCTTCGGCCTTGCTGGCGAAGTGCACCAGCTCGGTGATGCGGTGCGCCGGCAACGCGTACACCGGCACCAGCCCGGCACGGAACAGGCCACAGACCGTGGTGATGAAGCCTGCCGTGTTGCCCAGCTGCACCAGCACCCGCCCCCCTGGCTGCAGGCCCAGCGCCAACAGGCCGGCGCCGATCCGCCCGGCCTCGTGCCACAGCTGTGCATAGCTCAGGCGGACGTCGCCGGCGACCACCGCGATGTCATCGGCATAGCGTTCTGCACGGTCGCGCAGGAACGCCGGGAAGGTCTCGCCACGCCAGTGACCGGCCTCGCGATAGCGCGCCACCAGCGCGTCGGGCCACACCTGCTGCAGTGGCAGGCGGGAGGATTCAACGGAAGCATTCATGCGGCAGGCTCGATGGCGGGCGCGGATTCATGGACACCCAGCGCGTTCAACAGGGCAGCAAACTTCGCTGCGGTTTCAGCCACCTCGGCCTCGGGGTGCGACTCGGCGACGATGCCGGCACCGGCATACAGGCGCAGTTGCGTGCCCTGCAGGCGCGCGCAGCGGATCGCCACGTACCAGTCGCCGTCACCCTGCGCGTCCAACCAACCCACGGCGCCGGCATAGAAGCCACGCGGTACAGGTTCCAGCTCGCGGATGCGCTGCAGCGCCGCCAACCGTGGCGTACCGCAGACCGCCGGCGTGGGATGCAGCTGTGCCAACAGCTCGGCCGCCGATGTCTGCGGATCCTTCAGGGTGGCGTGGATGCGTGTGCCGAGGTGCCACATGCTGGCGGTGGCATGCAGCACCGGGCGCGGCTGTGCATCGATGTGGCTGCAGTACGGTGCCAGGCCTTCGACGATGGCTTCGACCACGTGGCGGTGCTCGTCGTGGTCCTTGGTCGAGGCCAGCAGCGCCTGCGCCGCACGCTCGTCCTCGGCGGCATCGGCACTGCGCCGCGCGGAACCCGCCAACGGATGCGACAACAGTTCGGCGCCGCGCTTGCGCAGCAGCAGCTCCGGCGTCGCACCGACCAGCCAGGCCGGTGCCTGGCCCAGCTCCACCGGAAGCGGCACCGCGTAGGTCGCCACCGACGGATCCGCGCCCAGGCGTGCCAGCAGCACGTCCGGAGAAAGCGCCTGGCGGGTGCGTGCCAGCAGGCTGCGCGCCAGCACCACCTTATGCAGGTTCTGCTCGGGCGCACGCAAGGCCTGCACTGCCGCAGCGACTGCAGCGGCATAGTCCTGCGGCACAGGTTCGGCCCGCAGGGCGCCGTCCAGCGGCGGTGCGGCCTGCGGCTGCAGTGCCAGCGCCGGCAGCAGGCGCTCGGGCTGGTACAGCGCATCGTCGGCACGCGGCTCGAACGGCACCGCGCCAACCAGCAGGCCCGGGCCGCCACGCTGCTGGGCAAAGAACTCCGAAACGCGTTCTGCCAACGTCGCCAGTGCACCGGCTGGCAACGTGGCGCGGCAACCGCGGGCGTGCACGTGCTGGCCGGCATGCCGCAGCAGGAACAGCGACGCGTCGTCGGTGCTCTCCTGTGGTGCTGGCGCAGCCTCCGGCCACGCGCCCTGCATCAGGGAATCGTTCATGGGGTCTCCTTCATCCGATGCGCTGCGGCCAGCGCGCACAGCAACAGCAGCAGCGCGCCCACCAGCAGGTAAGGCAGGCTTGGCCCGCCGCGATACAACAGCGTGCCGAGCATCGGCCCGGCCACCATGCCCAGCCCTTGCGCGGCCGCCACGGTGCCTGCGGCGGCGCCCTGCTCGTGCGCCTCTACCGCATCGGCGGCCAGCGCCTGGAACGAGGGGAATACGAAGCCCATGCCGAACGCAGCCAGCGCATAGGCCGCAGGCAATTGCCAGGCCTGCTGCACGCCCGCCACCGAAGTGAAGCCGATGCCGGAAATGAGAGCGCCGAGGACGATCCAGCGACGTGGATGCACCTCCAGCTTCATCACCAGCGCCTGCGCCAGGATCAGGCCGACGCCAACGGCGGTGAGTGCAATGCCGGCCATGCGCGCGCCGGTCGCCGCATCCAGACCCAGGCGATCAATTGCGAAGAAGCCGACCGTGACCTGCGCGATAGTCACCGAGACCATGGCGATGAACGCTGCCAGCTGCGGCAGGCACAGGCGCGCGTCGAGGCGGCTCATCGGCGTGCGGCGCTGTGCGGACGCGCCCACCACGGGCGGTGTAGCCGGCAGCCGCCAGGCCAGCAATGCCAGTGCCAGCAACGGCAGCAGCGCGGCCACGTACAGCGCCAGCGACAGATTCGTATAGGCCAGCCAGCCCGCGGCGGCCGGGCCGAGCACCATGCCCAGCGCGTTGGCACTGCCCAGGCGGGCGAGGAATTTTGCACGCTGTCCGGTGGGTGCCTTGTCGGCGATCAGCGCGGCTGCGGTAGGAGGCACAGCCGCGTAGAACAGGCCGATCAGGCCACGCGCACCGACCAGCACCAGCACTGACACTAGCACCGGCGGCACTGCCTGCAGGGCGACGTCGATGAACACCGCCAGCGCGATATAGACCACGGTGTAGGCGCTCATCGCCAGCATCAGCACGCGTTTGCGGCCGATGCGGTCGCTGAGCTGGCCCCAGGGGCGCGCGGCCAGCATCCACAGCACGCCTGCGGCGGTGACCGACAGGCCGGCATGCCACTCGGACAGGCCGAGCATGCGGACCACCGGGCCGATCACAGCGACGAAGGACATCATCGCCATGGTGCCGATCAGGGCAGCCAACACCAGCGCCGGCAAGCCGGGAACGACGGGACGTGCGTGCATGAAACACCAGCCGTAACAGGAAAGGATTGGCCGGGCGCGTCTGCACGCCCCGCCCGGCACCCGCCCCACTCAGGACCGGATGCCACGCTTAAATGATAACGGCTCTTATTTGCATTTGATACCCATTCTCTTGAATGGGCATGCAACAGTGGGTTCAGCGCATTGCACGCAGGCCCAGCAGGCCACGGCGCTTGAACCACCACTCCAGCGGCAGCGTCACCAACGGCGGGATGGCCGCCAGCAGGGCCAGGGCACTGGCCCACCACGGCCAGCGCAGGCGCACCGCCGCAAACAGCGTGACCGCCACGTACACCAGGAAGGCCACGCCGTGCAGGGGCCCGAACAGCTTCACCAGCGCCACGTTGGTCATGGGGCCGTACTTCATCCACATGCCGATGAGCAGGCCGGCCCAGGTCACGGCCTCGATGAAAGCGACCGCGGCGAACAGGCGTCCGGTCGAGTGCATGGGGGAACGTTGGGTCACGCGGGGCTCCGGCATCGGGGTATCAAATGCGAATGATACGCAGATGCACGCCCCATGTAGAGCCGAGCCGTGCTCGACTGCTGGAACGTGTGCACCAAGGTGGACACCTACCGGAGCATATGTGGCAGCACCTGCTCTCCAATTTCGCGCAGCACCGCGTCCATCGGTCGCCCGTTGTCGACCAGGTTGAACATCACATGCGCCACGCCCTGCACATGTACGCGCAGCAGGTAGTCGCGCAAGCCATCGCGGCCAACCTTCAGCCCCAGCGGCAGTGGCTCGGGTGGCGCCTGCGGATCGGCCTGCAGATCCAGCAGCATCGACTGCACGAACGGCTTGCCTGGCCCAGCGCCTTGCGCCTGCGCCTGTTGCCACAGGCCGATGCGCCCTTCCTGTGCGGCTTCCTCGCGGTGATAGGTAGCCCAGCCTTCGGCCTCGCGCGCGATCCACTGCAGGCTCTGCCGCGCAGTGCCCACCACCAGCATCGGAATGCGCGTGGCCGGGGCCGGCAGCACGTCGAAGCCACCGGTCGCCTGCCGCACGGCGGCCCGCTCATCGGCCTCCGGTGACAGCGCCGCGCGCAACAATGTCCAGCGCTCACGGAACGTCGCCGCCCTGCCCTCCAGATCCTCGCCGAATGCGGCGAACTCTTCCGGGCGGTCGCCCGAACCCAGGCCCAGCACGAAGCGGCCGCCACTGATCCGGTCCAGGCTCAAGGCCGACTTCGCCACCTGCAGCGGCTGGCGCAACGGCAGCACGATGGCCGCGCTGCCAACCACGATCCGCTCGGTCGCCGCAGCCAGCATGCCCAGCCACAGGAACGGATCGTCCAGCGCGCTGGCTGTCGCATCTGGCCCCTGCGGGACCATCAACGGCACATCGCGCGTCCACAACGCGGCAAAGCCCAGGTCATCGGCCAGTCGTGCGATGCGCCTGGCGTCATGCGGATCGGCCAGCCCATGCGCGGCGACAGGGGTCATCAGGCCCAGGCTCAGCCCCTGTTGGGGAAACAACGCAGCGTAAGCGGGATTGAAATCACTCATGCCGGCAGCTTAGCGTGCAGTCATGCGGCAACGATGACGCGCCGCCCACCACCGGAAGAACACTGCATGCCGACGATTCGCCCTGCCCACGTCGATGACCTGCCTGCGATCAGCGCGGTGTGCCTGGCTGCGTTCACTGCGGCGGTCGCGCCTTCGCTCAGCGCGGCCGGCATCGCCACCTTCGGCAGTGTCGCCGCGGCCGAAGCGTTCGGCGCGCGCCTGCAGGGCGACAACCACATCCTGGTGGCCGAGCAGGACGGCCGTGTCGTCGGCGTGATCGAACTGAAGGAGGGCCGGCACCTGGCGATGCTGTTCGTCGATCCCGGCTGCCAGGGTCAGGGTATCGGCCATGCTTTGTTCGAGGCGGTGCTTCCACAGGTGCGCGAGCCGGTCCTGACCGTGCGCGCCTCACTCAATGCAGTGCCAACCTACCTGCGCTATGGCTTCGTGCTGGACGGCGAGGTCGGCGAGTTCAATGGGCTGGTGTATCAACAGATGGTGCGGGCAGCGGCCTGAAGGCATCCGCCCGGCGTTGCCCGGCAATGCGCGGTGGGCGTCATGCCCTGCAGCACGCCCGTCATAAGCAAACTGAATCAGCGGGCTCCCCGGCGGTTCCTACAATGGCCTGTCACCCTGCCCTTCGAGATGCTGCCGATGCGCGTCGCGCTTTCCGTGTTGCTGCTGGCTTCGGCGCTGAGCGCCTGCACCCCGGCCCCGGTTTCCACCGCCAACTCCGCCGAGGCGCCCGCGCCGGCGTCCGCCATCGCCTGGCGCCAAGGCGATGTCGACGATGCCTTCGCCGAGGCCGCCGACAGCGGCAAGCCGGTGCTGCTGTACTGGGGTGCCGTCTGGTGCCCGCCGTGCAACCAGCTCAAAGCAGGCTTGTTCAAGGATCCGGCCTTCATCGCGCTGACCAGCAAATTCGTTCCTGTCTATCTGGATGGCGACGAGGAAGGGGCGCAGGCCTGGGGCGAGCGCTTCGGCGTACGCGGCTATCCGACCCTGATCGTATTGGACCCACAGCGCAACGAAATCACCCGCGTGGCCGGCGGCAATGATGCCACCGAACTGACCCGGGCACTGACCGTCGCCGCAGGCCGCCGCAGTGCTGTTGCCGCCACCTTGGCCACCGCGTTGGCAACGCCGGACCGACTGGCCGCAGAAGACTGGCAGGTGCTGGGCGACTACGGCTGGGAAGTGGACGCCAACCGCCTGGCCGGCGAGCGCAGGAGCCAGGATGTGCTGCGCCAGCTGTCCAAGGCGGCACCGGATGCCGCCCTGCAGCGCCGCTTCGCTCTGCTTGCCTTGGCAACCGCCGAAAAGCCCGATGCCTCGCCCACCGAAGTGCGCGAGCTGCTGCAGGCGGTGCTGGCGCAACCGGCGGAAGTACGTCGCAACCGCGAGTTGCTGGGCTATGCAGGCGTGCAGCTGGTCAAGCAGGCCAGTGCCGGGCCGGCCACCAGCAACACGCTGGGACAGCAGCTGCTGGTCGCACTGGAGCGGGCGGACGCCGAGCGCGGCGACCGCGCCGACGACGCGTTGTCCCGTGCGCTGACCGAAGTAGCGCTGGTCCGCCAGCAGCAGCCGGAGGGTGCACTGCCCGCGCCGCTGGTTGATCGGGTCAAGCAGCGCGTGGCCGCTGCCGATGCCGCCGCCACCGATGCGCATGCGCGCCAGGCCACGATCAGCAGCGCGGTCCATGCCCTGCGCGAGGTTGGCGACGACGCGGGTGCCGAGGCGCTGTTGCTGGCCGAGCTGAAGCGCAGCGAACAGCCGTACTACTACATGCCCGAGCTGGCCGAACTGGCCGAGCAGCGCGGCGATACCGCCGGGGCGCTGGAGTGGTTGAAGCGTGCCTACGACGGTGCGCAGGGCCCGGCCACCCGCGTGCAGTGGGGCGTGCTGTACGTGGAGGGCCTGCTGAAGCTGGCGCCGGACGACGCACCACGCATCGAGCAGGCCACCGCCTCGCTGATCGCCGAACTGGAAGCGCAGCCTTCCGGTTACCACCAGCGTACCCGCCAGCGTTTCGAACGCCTGGCAGGGCAGTTGAAGACGTGGAGCGGCAAGCACCAGGGCGCGGAGACGCTGGCGCGGCTGCAGCAGAGGATGCAGCAGGCGTGCGGCGATCAGGTAGATGGCGCGTGCAAGGATTGGTTGAGTTGATGAAAACGCTGGCGGCGGGTTCGCCTGCCGGCGCTTTTGTTGATATCGGTTGTGGCGGGGGGAGGGGCTGGCCGGGACACGCCGTAAACCCATCCTTGGGGGCTCGATGGCGCCATCCATGGCGCCAACGGTCCCAGCCAGCCCCTCCCCCCGCCACCGGACAGTTTCCAGCGAGCGCGGGCAGCACATCAGCGCGCCGGTGAGGTCCGAACAGCGGGTTCTGGTAGTGCCGGCCGCTGGCCGTCAACCCGACCTTCGCTGATTGCCGGCCAGCGGCCGGCACTACCACGTCGCTCTGCCTCTTGCCTTTGACTCCGTTTCCACGCCGCCGCAGGGAACTGTCCTGCAGAGGTTGACGGGGGAATCAAAGCGGCGAACGCGCGCGCATCCCAATCCCGCCCCTTGACCTCAACCAATGTTGAGGTGCGATAACAGTCTCCCCACGGCCAGCCCTCTGGCCTTCCCCACGGAGATTGCTTCGATGTCGTACTCGCTTCCCCCGCTCCCCTACGCCTACGACGCCCTTGAGCCGCATTTCGATGCGCGCACGATGGAGATCCACCACAGCAAGCACCACCAGGCCTACGTCAACAACCTCAACGCCGCCATCGAGCAGGCCGGCATCGCCGAGCAGCCGGTCGAGGCGCTGATCGCCAACCTCGATGCCGTGCCCGAGGCGCAGCGCGGCGCCATCCGCAACAACGGCGGTGGCCACGCCAACCACAGCCTGTTCTGGACCGTGCTCAGCACCAACGGTGGTGCGCCCGATGACGAACTGGCCGCCGCCATCGACCGTGACCTCGGCGGTTTCGATGCTTTCAAGGAGGCCTTCACCAAGGCGGCGCAGACCCGCTTCGGCAGCGGCTGGGCCTGGCTGACCAGCGATCGCGATGGTCGCCTGCAGGTGGAAAGCAGCGCCAACCAGGACAGCCCGCTGATGGGTGCGGCCGTGGGCCTGTCCGGCAACACCCCGATCCTCGCACTGGATGTCTGGGAACACGCCTACTACCTGCACTACCAGAACCGTCGCCCGGACTACATCGGTGCGTTCTTCAACATCATCAGCTGGGCCGAGGTCGGCCGGCGCTACCGCCAGGCCAGGGCCTCATGAGCGGCGAAACGCTGCCGTACGCCGGGCCGTGGGCGGGGGTTTTCCCCGCCCCGGCCCCGGTGCCGTCGGTCGAGATGCCGCCGCGGGCCCTGCGGCGGCTGCTCGGCCACTTTCCTACCGGCGTGGCCATCGTCTGCACGCGCGATGCGCAGGGCAAACCCATCGGCCTGACCATCAATTCGTTCGTGCCGGTGTCATTGCAGCCGCCACTGGTGCTGTGGAACCTGGCGTTGCATGCGCAGAGCCTGTCCACCTTCCAGCGCGCCACCCGCTTTGCGATCAGCGTGCTGGCGGCCGACCAGGAAGCGCTGGCCCGGCGCTTTGCCGATCCGCAGGTCCGCAACCGCTTCGACGGCCTGGCATTGCTGGATGATGACGAGGATGCCCCACCACGCATCGCCGGTGCGGTCGCCCACCTCACCTGTACCCGCCACGCACAGTGGCCGGTGGGTGATCATCTGCTGCTGGCTGGCCGCATCATCGAAGTGCACGAGAACGGCGGCGCGCCGCTGCTGTTCCATCGTGGCCGCTTCCAGCCCGGCCCCACCGAATTGCTGGTGGAGGTGCGCGGATGAACATCGAAGCCCTGGAATGCATGCTTGCCAACGGCAAGGACGGCGCGCTGCTGCGCTTCGGCCTGGGCAAGGGTTGGCTGGATGCGGGCAACCCGGTGCGCGCGGCCACCCATCTGGGCCGGTGCGTGGTGCTTGATCCGCAGTATTCCGCGGCGTGGAAGCTGCTGGGCAAAGCCTGGCTGGCCAGTGGCCAGCCGCTGGCGGCGCGCGAAGCATGGCAACGCGGCTTGAGCGTGGCCGGCAGCAAGGGTGACCAGCAGGCACACAAGGAAATGCAGGTGTTCCTGCGCCGCCTGGACCGCGAACAGGCGGCCCTGGCGAAGGCGGGCTGAGTCGATCAGCCCGCGTTGGCCGATGCCGGTGCGGACATGATGTCCGGCATCGGCAGGCGGCGCGGCTTGCTGGGGAACGCGTGGCGCAGGATGCGCCAGACCACCTGGCCGAACTGGCGCGGCAGCGAGCCGTTGTTGTAGTGCTGGCCGTAACGGCGGCAGATGTCCTTCACTTCCTTGGCAATGGCCGCATAGCGGTTGGCCGGCAGGTCCGGGTAGAAGTGGTGCTCGATCTGGTGGCTGAGGTTGCCCGACAGCACATTGATCAGGAAGCCGCCGCTGATGTTGGACGAACCGCGCAGCTGGCGCAGGTACCAGTGACCGCGCGATTCATTGCGCAGGCATTCCTTCGGGAAGGTTTCCGATTCGGCGGTGAAGTGGCCGCAGAAGATGATCACGTAGGTCCAGATGTTGCGCAGGCCGTTGGCCACCATGTTGCCCAGCATCACGGTGAGGAAGAACGGGCCAGCCAGCAGCGGGAAGAACACGTAGTCCTTCAGCACCTGGCGGGCCATCTTTCGCGCCACCGGGCGGGTCTGCATCCACATCGCACGGCCGCTGATGCGACCTTTCAGCCAACGACCCAGGCGCAGGTCCTGCGCGGCCACGCCCCACTGGAACAGCAGCGCGAAGATCGGCGCGATGATCGGCTGCAGCAGGTAGAACGGCTTCCAGCGCTGTTCCGGGAAGATGCGCAGCAGGCCGTAGCCGATGTCATCGTCCATGCCACGCACGTTGGTGTAGGTGTGGTGGCGGAAATTGTGGGTCTTGCGCCAGTTGTCGGCGGTGGCAACGATATCCCACTCGTAGGTGTTGCCATTGAGCTTGGGGTCGCCGGTCCAGTCGAACTGGCCGTGCATGACGTTGTGGCCCAGCTCCATGTTCTCCAGGATCTTCGACAGCGCCAGCAGCAGCGTGCCAGTGATCGCGGCCGGCCACAGCAGCGGCATCCAGAACAGCGGCGAGAATGCTGCCAGGAACAGCAGGCCACGGCCACCGACGCCGAACCATCGCACGGCAGCAGCCACACGGCGGATGTAGCGGGTATCGGAGGCGCCGAGGCTGCCGATCACACGGTCGCGGATCGCATCGAGTTCCTCACCGAAAGCATGCATCTCGGCGGTGCTCAGGGCACGGTCGGTAGCGCGGGTCATGGCAGGCGTCCTCAGAGATCCAGAGTCAGGTCGGTGGTCGGTGCGCTCACGCAGATCCGCACCGGCTGTGCCGTTTCGGACTGCAGGTCGCCGGTGCGAAGGTGGCGGGTGGCGCCACTGACGCGATCACAGGTGCAGGTGTTGCAGATGCCCATGCGGCAACCGTGCTTGGGCTTGATGCCATGCGCTTCCAGGCTTTCCAGCAGCGAGCGGCCTCGCGGCACGCTCAGCTGGCGGCCACTGCGCGCAAGCGTCAGCGACACCTCGCCTTCGCTGCTGGCATCGCGCAGTGGCGCCGGCGGGGTGAAGGCTTCAGCCTGGAAGCCAGCCACCTGGTGCGCCAGGCGTTCACGCGCAGCGGCAACGAAGCCATCCGGACCGCAGGCCAGCACATGGCGCTGCGCCAGCGGCGTGTCATCGCCGGCCACCTGCAGACCATGGGTATCGATGCGCGCGGCCGGCACCTCACCCTCGCGGGTGGTCAGCAGATGCACGCGCAGGTTCGGATGTGCCGCGGCCAGCGCCTGCAGTTCATCACGGAACTGCAGATGGGCGGCGGTGCGCTCCCAATAGAACAGGTCCACCGGTGCTGCCAGCGGGCGCTGGCAGGCGTCGCGCAACAGGCTGCGCATCGGCGTGACGCCACTGCCGGCAGCCAGCAGCAGCACCGGCGCCGCGGCCGGCATATGGAACTCGCCGAAGGCGGCATCGAGGCGGAACAGTTCGCCCGGCTGTGCATGGTTGACCAGATGCTGGCTGACCCGGCCGCCATCGATCGCCTTGACGGTGATCGCCAGCTCGCGCCGACCCAGTGCGGTAGGGCTGTAGCTGCGCTGCCACAGGCGCCCCTCAATCTCGACGCCCAGGGTGACGTGCTGGCCGGCGCGCATGCCGGCCCAGTGCCGGTTGGTGCGCAGGACCAGGGTCGCCGCGCCCTCGCCGGCCGGCTCGCGCCGGACCAGTCGGGCCATCGGCTCGCGCAGGGTCCACAGGGGATTGAGCTGGCCCGCCCAGAAATCGAACAGCGACGGCGAGACCCAGCGGTACGGAGAGAACAGGGACGGACGGACGACAGCGCTCATGGGCGCACTATACGGGCGCACATACACCTGTGTATACATGTGTATATTGAACCGGATTGGGTATGATTCAGCCTCGCCTCACCGGAACCCCCATGGCCGCCGCCACCGCCTTGTCGACGCCTGAAGATGCCAACAGCCCGGCCCGCCGTACGGTGAGCCGCGAGGATCTGCTGGCCGCCGCCCTGAAGCTGATCGGGCCGCACCGCAGCCTGTCCACGCTCAGCCTGCGCGAAGTGGCACGTGAGGCCGGCATTGCGCCGAACAGCTTCTACCGGCAGTTCCGCGACATGGACGAACTGGCCGTGGCGCTGATCGATGCCGCCGGTCGCTCGCTGCGCACCATCATCGGCGAGGCCCGCCAGCGCGCCACCTCCACCGCCACCAGCGTGGTACGGGTCTCGGTGGAGACTTTCATGGAACAGCTGCGCGCCGACGACAAGCTGCTGCACGTGCTGCTGCGCGAAGGCGCGGTCGGCTCGGACGACTTCAAGCATGCGGTCGAACGCGAACTGCACTATTTCGAAGAAGAGCTGCAGCACGACCTGGTGCGCCTGGCTGCACTGGACGGCGCCGTGCTGCATGCCCCCGAGCTGGTGGCCAAGGCCATCACCCGGCTGGTGTTCGCGATGGGTGCCACCGCCATGGACCTGCCGCCGGAGAAGGATCCGGAACTGGTCGAACAGATCTCCACGATGATCCGCATGATCATCGTTGGCGCCCGGACCCCCGCCGCATTCCGCCGCGGCTGACGATCCGACCGCGCCTACACGGCAACTCCATCCTATGGACATGACCACCGGCAGGGGTGTGGTCGCATTATGTAATGTTATAACACTCGCATGATCTGACTCGACTGGTGCCCCACGCGCAATGGCCTCGGCCTCGTTATATAGCACTTGCTATATTAATAAGCCGCTGCTTTCATATGCGTCAGCCAGGTCGCCCTCGCCGCCTTTCTTCTCCCAAGGACGACGCCCTCATGCCCGTTGCCACGCCCCTCTTCCATCGGCTGCCCCTGGCCGCCGCCATTGCCCTGACCCTGCCGCTGCCTGCACTGGCCGCCACCTCGAAGCCGACCGAGCTGGACCGCGCGCAGGTCAAGGTCAGCACCGCCACCCGCAGCGAACGCCTGCTATCCGATGTCCCGATCCGCACCGAAGTGCTGCGCAAGGAAGACATCGCGCTGCGCGCGGCCACCGACTTCTCGCGCGCCGCCGAGCTGATCAACGGCCTGCGCGTGGAAAGCAACTGCCAGAACTGCAACACCAGCGAAGTGCAGCTGCTGGGCCTGCCCGGTGCCTACAACCAGCTGTTGTTCGATGGCATCCCGCTGTTGTCCACGCTGGGCAGCGTGTACGGCCTGGAACAGATCCCGGCCGGGTTCGTCGACCGCATCGAAGTGGTCAAGGGCGGCGGCTCGGCGCTGTACGGCCCGGGTGCGGTGGCCGGTGTGATCAACCTGATTCCGCCGCTGCCGGCGCGCAGCGGTGGCCATGTGCAGGCCGGCGTGGATGTCCTGAAGGGCACACCGCAGAAGAATGCCGACGTGCGCCTGGACCTGGTGGCGAAAGATGCCGACGCCGGGCTTTCAGTGATTGCCCAGCGCAACTGGAACAGCGGCATCGACTACAACGGTGACGGCTACACCGAGATCACCCGCAAGAACCTCAAGGTCGGCGGGCTGCAGGCCTGGTACGCGCCCACGCCGGGCACGCGGCTGCGCCTGGACCTGCAGGTGACCGATGAAACCCGGCGTGGCGGCAATCGACTGGATCATCCCGAATACCTGGCCAACATCGCCGAATCGCTGGATACGAAATACCGGCGCGGCAGCGTGTCGTGGGATCAGGAAATCAATGCCGACGCCGATTTCCGCCTGGCCTACGCCTTCGCCGACATCGACCGCGACAGTTTCTACGGCGGTCTTGGCGACGTGGTTACCGATCCGTCTGCCCTCGGCCATGACCCGTCGCAGCTGGATCCCAACGTGGCCGGCAGCGCGGCCTCGCGTTCGTGGCGCCAATACGGCCGCACCCACAACCCGCTGCACTACATCGACAGCCAGTTGAACTGGCGCCTGGGCGCGCACGCGCTGGCCTTCGGCGTGCAGTACAAGCACGAGGCGCTGCGCGACGACAACCGCACCGGTGACGGGCAGCGCTTGGCGGTGTTGGAAGATGCAACCTTCCACAATCTGGGCGCCTTCATCCAGGACGAGTGGAGCCTGCGCGACAACGTCGACCTGGTACTGGGCGCACGCGTGGACAAGAGCTCGGAGCTGGACAGCGCGGTGTTCTCGCCGCGCATCGCCCTGGCCTGGCAAGCCACGCCCGACCTGAAATGGCGAGCCGGCATCGCCACCGGCTTCCGTGCACCGGAGATCTTCGTCGAGGACGTGCACGTCGATACGCTGGGTGGCGAGCAGGTGCGCGTGCGCAACACCGATGGCCTGAAGGAAGAGCGCGCGTTGACCACTCTGTTCGGCTTCGACTGGCGCTCGGACCCGGCCAATCCAGTGTGGAGCTGGGATGCTACCGCCTCCTATGCACGCATCCGCGACACCTTCGCGCTGGGCGAGATCCAGCGCGGCGATGACGGACAACTGAGCCAGCTGCGCTACAACGCCTCCGGCTCCAACGTACTGGGGGCGGAAACCAACCTCGGCTGGCAACCGTCGCCGCAGTGGCGCCTGACCGCCGGTGCCTCGTGGTACCGCTCGCGCTTCCGCGAACCGCAGCGCATCTTCGACGACACCGGCGACGGTGGCGACACCATCATCGAAAGCCGCGACTACCTGAAGACCCCGCGCTGGACCGGCCTGGCGCAGCTCAGCTGGATGCCCGCCGAGCCGTGGGAAACCTTCGTCGCGCTGCGCCATACCGGGCCTATGTCGGTGCTGAACAACCGGTTGGGCGAGCTGCACCGTACGCGTTCCTTCCTGGTCACCGATCTTGGTGCTCGCTGGCACCGACATCTGGGCGCGCAGGCGCAGCAGGAAGTGTCGGTGGCCGCGGGTGTCAAGAACGTGTTCGATCAGCGCCAGAAAGATCTGGAAGTGGGCGCGCAGCGTGACAGCGACTATGTCTACGGGCCGCGCTTCGCGCGTTCGTGGTACGTCAACCTGCGCTATGCGTTCTGAAGCTCTGCGAGCGTTGTTGCTGGCCTGTGCCGTGCTGCTGGCCGCACCGGCGATGGCTGCGGACCTGCACGCGCAGGTCTCGGCCTCGCTGATGCGGCCGGAACAGCGCTCGCTGCGACCGATGCAATGGACGCCGCCGCCGAAACTGGTGGCGCTGTACTTCGGTGCCGACTGGTGTGCACCGTGCCATGCCTTCGTACCCACGCTGCGCAGCGTGCGTGATGCCCTGCGCCAAGCCGGCGCCGATACCGAAGTGGTGTACGTCAGTCTGGATGAGAGCGAGGCTGCATTGCGCCGCTACATGCACGCGCAGGACATGCCGTGGCCGGTACTGGACCCGCGCCGCGCCGCGCGCATGCCGGCCCTGCAGGCATTGGCCGGATTGGCACCGCCAAACCTGGTGCTGATCGATGCCGACGGCAAGGTGCTGGCCAATGGCTGGCAAGGCCGGCGTTACCAAGGCCTGCAGCCGGTGTTGAAGGAATGGTCGAAACGGGCGTGCGCGCAGGAACAGGCCCGCTGCCCGCCTGACCTGTAGCGTCGAGCCATGCTCGACGCATTCCATCACCGTGCAAACGGCAGCCGAGCATAGCTCGGCTCTACAAAAACCGGGATCGCGCGAACGGCCGCCGGGCATGGCCCGGCGCTACCGTTACGGCGCCTCGCCCTCGGCCTTGCGCACGAACGCCTCGAACAGCGCCAGCGTCTGCTCGCTCACATGGTGCTCGATACCCTCCGCATCACGCCGTGCCGTATCAGGGTCCACGCCCAGCGCCAGCAGGAAACGCTCCACGGTCTGGTGCCGCTGGCGGCTGGCATGGGCCAGCGCCTCGCCTTCCGGGGTCAGGAACACGCCGCGGTACGGCCGCTGCACCACCCAGCCATCGCGGGCCAGGCGCCGCAGCATCTTCGCCACGGTGGGCTGGGCCACGCCCAGGCGGGTGGCGATGTCGACCTGGCGGGCCTCGCCGCCGTCGGCCAGCAGGTCCGAGATCAGCTCGACATAGTCCTCCACCAGCTCCATCCGGTGCGCTTCGCGCACTTGCCGGAAGCTCTCGACCTGGCGCTCAGCCTCGATCAAGGGGGTGCTTTTCAGCGATGTCGAATCGTCGGTCTTGCCCACGCCTGCGCCTGTCCTTCCGGTCTACTCCGGGTTTGAAACTGAATTCTGGACCAGTAACGCGATAAAGACGATTGTTTCACATTGCTAATGACTATAGCAGGAGCTATATTCGGACCCATGAACACCCTGGCGCCCCACGACCCTTCGGCCTCCACCCCGGCCAGCCTGGGCGCGCTCAACGCCTCGGTCGCCGTTCCCGACACGGGCCATTGGTGGTTCCGCCTGCTGGCCTTCCTCGGCCCGGGCTACATGATCTCGGTCGGCTACATGGACCCAGGCAACTGGGCCACCGACCTCGCCGGCGGTTCGCGCTTCGGCTACCTGCTGCTGTCGGTCATCCTCATCTCCAACCTGATGGCGGTGATCCTGCAGGCGCTGTCGGCACGGCTGGGCATCGCCACCGGCATGGACCTGGCGCAGGCCTGCCGCGCGCGGTACCCGAAGCCGGTGAACCTGGCGCTGTGGGCGCTGTGCGAGGCAGCGATCATCGCCTGCGACCTGGCCGAGGTGATCGGCACCGCGATCGCATTGAAGCTGCTGTTCGACCTGCCGCTGCTGTGGGGCGCGGTGATCACCGCGCTGGATACGCTGCTGGTCCTGCTGCTGATGAACCGCGGCTTCCGTGCGCTGGAAGCCTTCGTGATCGCGCTGCTGATGGTGATCTTCGGCTGCTTCATGGTGCAGATCGCGCTGGCCGCACCGCCGGTGATGGACGTGCTGGGCGGATTCATTCCGCGCGCGCAGGTAGTGACTGATCCGCACGCGCTGTACATCGCCATCGGCATCATCGGCGCCACGGTGATGCCGCATAACCTGTACCTGCATTCTTCCATCGTGCAGACCCGCGCCTATCCGCGCACCGACGAGGGCCGTCGCAGCGCGCTGCGCTGGGCGGTGACCGACAGCACCCTCGCGCTGACGCTGGCACTGTTCATCAACGCCAGCATCCTGATCCTGGCGGCGGCGGTGTTCCATGCCAATGGCCGTTTCGATGTGGAAGACATCGAGCAGGCGCACCAGCTGCTGGCGCCGATGCTGGGCGTGGGCGCGGCGGCGACACTGTTTGCGATTGCCCTGCTGGCCTCGGGCCTGAATTCGACAGTGACCGCCACGCTGGCCGGCCAGATCGTGATGGAAGGCTTCCTGCACCTGCGCCTGCCGCCGTGGCTGCGTCGGCTGATCACGCGCGCACTGGCGATCATTCCGGTGGTGGTGGTGATCATGCTGTTCGGCGACCAGGGCGCGGTGAAGCTGCTGGTGCTGAGCCAGGTGGTGCTGTCGATGCAGCTGCCGTTCGCGATCATTCCCCTGGTGCGGATCGTGACCGACAAAGTGACGATGGGCGCGCTGGTGGCACCACGCTGGCTGGGCGCGATTGCCTGGGTGATCGCGCTGGTGATCGTGGTGTTGAACGTGAAGCTGCTGGTGGATACCTTCAGCGGAGCCTGACGCCGAACCACGGACCCTGCCCCGGTAGATCCACGCCATGCGTGGATGCCCTTGTAGAGTCGGGCCATGCTCGACTCATCGCTCACCGCGCGAACGGCAGCCGAGCATGGGCTCGGCTCTACAAATGCAACGCGATCGCGGCCTCGATCTGCTGCGGTGACTGGAACCCCGCTAGGCGCGTGCGCTCATCACCGTCACGGAACATGGACAACGTCGGGGTCTGCCGCAGTCCCAGCTCCCTGAAGAACGCTTCACCCAGCACCTCCAGCTGCACGCGCAGCAGGGTCGTGCCCTGCCCCGCCACGCTGTTGGCCACCCGGTGCAACGACACCTCCAGCATCCGGCAGCCCGGGCACTGGTCCTTGTGGAAATCCACCAGCACCCGCGGATGTTCGGCCAGAAGCTGCTGGAACTGCTCAGGCGTGGTGGCGTCGATGATCTGCATCGGTGTTGCTCCAGTAATGGGCCAGGACCGCATCGGTCCAGGCATCGATGGTCTCTGCATGGCGTTGGCCATGCGGCATCTGTTCGATCTCCAGCGGCGGGTAGTCGCTGCGGAAATAGCGGATCAGCCGGTGCACGGCGCCGCAGTAGTACTCCTGCCCCCACTGCGTTTCACCGGTGCCGAACACCGCCAGCTGCCGTGGCCGCTCGCCGCGCTCGGCGATGCCGGCCACCCATGCCTTCATCTCCGCCGGCGTGCGGCCGGCGTTGTCGGTCCAGCAGCCCAGCAGCACCAGGTCGGCCTCATCGGTCGCCAGCGGCGGTGCCTGGCGCAGGTCGTCGGCCTCCTGCCAGTGCACCGCATGACCGGCAGCGCGGCAGCGTTCGGCAATCTGCCGGCCGAGTTCGCGGGTGTTGCCGCTCAAGGAGGCGACCACCATCAGGATGCGCAGCGCGGCGACAGGCTCAGAGATCGTCGAAGCCGTTGTCGACGTTGGTCTTCTTGTAACTTGCATTGCGCATCTCGAAGAAGTCGGTCTTGGTCTCGGTGAAGTTGTCGGCGTAGGCCTTGATCCACGGCATCACGTTGTCAGTGGTGTCGCTGTACAGGCGCTCGATGCCGAGCATGCCGGCCATCTTGTTGGCGCGGTACTTCACGTAGCGCACCATCTCGTCCACGTCGATGCCATCGATGCCATCCAGCACCTCCGACGACCACTGCGTCTCAAGCTCGATGGCATGTTCGAATGACTGGTGCACATAGGCGGTCAACTCATTGGTCTGCAGCTCGGAGTTTTCACCGATGATGGCGCGGATCAGCTCGCTGATGAACTTGGTATGGGCCAGCTCGTCGCGATTGATGAAGCTGATGATCTTGCCGGTGCCGTTCATGCGGTTCTGCCGCACCATGTTGTAGAAGTAGGCGAAACCGGAATAGAAGTTGATGCCTTCCAGGATCGAGGACTGGATCAGCGACTTGAGCAGGGTCTCGGCGGTCTTCTCGCGCATGAAGTCGTCATACGCGCTCATGATCGGGGCATTGCGCTTGATGATGGTCGGGTGGGTGCGGGCGATCTCGAAGATGCGGTTCTGGTTCGGCAGGTCGGTGATCGAGGCCAGTACGTAGCTGTAGCTCTCGTTATGGATCACTTCCTGCTGGCCGATGATCGCCGCATTGGCATGCGCGGCCGGGTCGGTGATGTACTCGGCGACGTTGTAGATGAAACGGGTCTGCGGTGAGTCGAGCGTGGCCAGCAGGCCGATGATCGAATCGTAGGCGTTCTTTTCGCGTGCGTTGAGCTCGCCGTACTGGCGGGCATCGAGCTTCATGTCGACCTCGTCGGGAATCCAGAAGTTGGTCGACAGCTCCTTGTAGGCCCGGTAGAACGACGGGTAAGGGATGTCGTTCCAGTTGAGGATGCCGCTGGTGCGGCCGTTGATGATGCCGGTGCTGCGGTTGGGATGGCGTGGTTCGAGGATCTTGATGCGGTCGAGGGGGGTTGCCATGGTGTTACCTGCAGGGGGTAGCGCCGGGCCATGCCCGGCGGAATGTGCGACGGCCGCGCGATGCGCTCGCCGGGCGTGGCCCGGCGCTACCGTGGATGGTCAGCTGGAGCACCATTCGCATTCGCTGATGTCGATGTCGTTGGAGCGCACGTAGTAGGTGGTCTTCAGGCCTTCGCGCCAGGCGCTCAGGTGCAGCTCCAGCAGGGTGCTCGCGCGGATCGTGCTCGGCACATACAGGTTGAAGCTGATCGACTGGTCGACATGGCGCTGGCGGCGGGCGTTCTGGCGCACGCTGGCGAACTGGTCGACCTTGTAGGCACCCTTCTCGTAGTACGGCCAGGTTTCCAGCGACAGGCCCGGGGCCGCCACCGACCGCCGGAAGTCCTTCTTTTCCTCGTAGTAGAACGCGCTGTAGATCGGGTCGATCGACGCGGTGGAACCGGCAATCTGCGCGGTGCTCATGTTCGGCGCCACGGCCAGCAACCAGCCGTTACGCAGGCCGTGCGTGGCGACCTCGCGGGCCAGGCTGTCCCACGCGGCGCCGCTGTAGTCGCGGTCACGGAAGTAACGCCCGTTGTGCCAGTCGCTGCCCGCGAACATCGGGTAGCTGCCCTTCTCCTTCGCCAGCTGCGCGCTGGCCTGGATGGTCAGGAAGTTGATGCGCTCGTAGAGACGGTCGGCCAGATCCTCGGCATCCGGTGATTCCCACTGGATCGCCTGTTGCGCCAGCAGGTGGTGCCAACCGAACGTGCCCAGGCCGATGGCGCGGTACTTGCGGTTGGTGATGGTGGCCTGCGGCACCGGCAGCGCGTTGAGGTCAATCACGTTGTCGAGCATGCGCACCTGGATCGGGATCAGGCGCTCCAGCACGTCGGTGGCCAGCAGGTCATCCGGCGCACTGATTGCCCGGCCGAGGTTGATCGAGGACAGGTTGCAGACCACGAAGTCACCGGCGCGGCGCGTGGTGACGATCTGGTCGCCGCTGACGATCTCCTGGATCATCCGCGTCGGGCTCATGTTCTGCAGGATCTCGGTGCATAGATTGCTGGAATAGATCATGCCCGCGTGCTTGTTCGGGTTCCGGCGGTTGACCTCGTCGCGGTAGAACAGGAACGGATTGCCGGTCTCCAACTGGCTGAGCATGATCCGCTTGAACAGATCGATCGCCTTCACCGTGCGGCGGCTGATGCGCTCGTCGGCCACCAGTTCGGCATAGCGGTCGCGGAAGCTACCCGCACCGCGCTTCTCGTCATAGAAGTCCTGCAGGTACCAGCCCTTGGCCTGCTTCACCTCGTGCGGGTCGAACAGGTACCAGTCGGCGCGGCGCTCGACCGCTTCCATGAACAGGTCGGGCACGCACACCGAAGTGAACACATCGTGCGCGCGCAGGCGCTGGTCGCCGTTGTTGAGGCGCAGGTCCATGAACGCTTCGATGTCGCGGTGCCAGATGTCCAGGTACACCGCCACCGCGCCCTTGCGCTGGCCAAGCTGATCAACCGACACCGCGGTGTTGTTGAGCTGCTTGATCCACGGCACCACGCCACCGGAGGAATTGGCCACGCCCCGGATCGGCGCGCCGCTGCTGCGCACATAGCCCAGGTAGGCGCCGACGCCGCCACCGTGCTTGGACACGCGGGCGATATCGGTGTTGGAGTCATAGATGCCCTGCAGGCTGTCGTCCACCGTGTCGATGAAGCAGCTGGACAGCTGCCCACCCACCTTGCCGGCATTGGCCAGGGTCGGTGTGGCGACGGTCATGTACAGGTTGGACAGCGCCCAGTACGCCTCGCCGACCAGCTGCATGCGCCGCTCGCGCGGCTTTTCTTCCTGCATGAGGTACAGCGCGATGGTCAGCCAGCGCTCCTGCGGCAGTTCGTAGACCTCGCGGCTGCGGTCGCTGGCCAGATAGCGCGTGGCCAGCAGGTACAGGCCGTTGTAGGCGAACAGGCGGTCGCGCTCCGGGTCGATCATCTCGCCGGCCTGCTGCAGCTCTTCCTTCGAATAGCAGCGCAGGATGTCGTTGCTGTATATGCCGCGGTCAGCCAGGCTTTCCTGCAGGCCAACGTAGGAGCCGTACTTCAGGCCGACATCGTAGAAGCGGTTGCGGCTGGCACGCTTGTACAGGCGGCGCAGGTAGATGCGCGCGGCAAACTGTTCCCACTCGGGTGCGACCAGGTCCACCCGCGATTCGGCCTCACGGATCAGCAGATCGACCAGGTCGTCGGCGCTGATGCTCGGTTTGCGCTCGACCATCGCCTGCACCACGCGGCGATAGTCGCTCACGTCCAGCTGCGGGAACTCGGCATGCACGGCGTCGATGCTGCGCTGCAGGCGCTCGGCCTCGAACGGCAGGCGGCGGTTGCCGGCCTCCTTGGTGATCCAGGTCGGCACGCGCTCGCCACCGGCGCGCAAGGCGTCGCCAGCGCCGGCCAGATCGGCCACGCGGAAGGTACTGTCGGTCATGGTGGTGAAACTCCAGGCTCGCACGCGCGTTGGCGGTCGATGCCATGGCGGCCCTGAACGCGATACCGGCGCACGGGGCGAACGGGTGGATTGCCAGGGCACGGGAACGTAGGTCGTCGGCATCTGCCTGCGCCCACGGCCGGTATCCGGGCCGTGGGGGCGACCTGCGTCCGCACGATGGCGGCCGCGTCGACACGGCAAGCCTTCAGGGGCGGGCCGCGGGACGTTTGCTGCATGTCCGGCGGCGGCGGCTGACCGGGAGTGACGGCCACAACATAGTGGGGATATCCCGAACCGTCAACACAAGATGCGGTAATCAGCACATGTCGCGACGATCAGTCGCAGGATGCCGTGTTGCAGCTGCGGCGCCTTGTCGACAGCCCCTGCGGCCCCAGTTCGGTACAACATCAACTTTCCCCGGAACACCACCCATGCGCGCTGCCCAGTACCCCTCCTTCGGCAACCCGGCCGACGTCCTTGCCATTGCCGATGCGCCGCTGCCCGAGCCCGGCCCCGGCGAGGTGCGCATCCGCACCGTGCTGGCCTCGATCCACAACCACGATCTGCTGACCGTGCGCGGCCTCTACGGCTACAAGCCGACCCTGCCGGCGATCGGTGGCAGTGAAGCGCTGGGCGTGGTCGATGCACTCGGCGATGGTGTCGACGGCCTGCAGATCGGCCAGCGCGTCGCCGCAGCCTCGGTACACGGTACCTGGGCCGAGGCCTTCATCGCGCCGGCACGCATGGTGATTCCGATGCCGGAGGCGATCCCCGACGAAATGGCCGCGCAGCTGATCGCCATGCCGCTGAGCGCGCTGATGCTGCTGGAGTTCCTGCACGTCGAGGCGGGCCAGTGGATCGTGCAGAACACCGCCAACGGCGCGGTGGGCAAGTCGCTGGCGATGCTGGCGCGGGCGCGTGGCGTGCATGTAGCCAACCTGGTGCGCAATGCGGATGCCGTCGCACAGTTGCAGGCCCTGGGTATCGATCATGTGTTCGACACCTCGGTGGACGGCTGGAAGGATCGCGTTCGTGAAGCGACCGGCGAAGCACAGGCGGCGGCCGCCGTGGATTCCATCGGCGGCGACGCCAGCGGTGACCTGGTCGACCTGCTCGGCCACAACGGCACGCTGGTGTCGTTCGGCGTGATGAGCGGCGAACCGATGCGCATCCCGGCCGGCGGCCTGATCTACAAGGAAGCGACGGTGAAGGGCTTCTGGGGCAGCAAGGTCAGCCAGGCGATGGCGGTGGAGGACAAGCGCCGGCTGGTTGGCGAACTGCTGAAGCGTGCGGCTGGCGGCGAGCTGACGCTGCCGGTGGAGCAGATCTTCGCACTGGACGACATCGCCCAGGCAGCGAAGGCCGGTGCGGGTTCGGGTCGTAACGGCAAGGTGCTGCTGCGGCCGTGATCGTCTGACATTGCGTTCTGTAGAGCCGAGCCATG
>NZ_JAOCCT010000038.1:0-50203 GCF_029840555.1 Stenotrophomonas sp. GD03877
CCTGCAAGCCCACACCGCCCCGCCATCCCAAGGAATGCCTGCTTTTGCTGTTGCTTTTGCCTTGGCTTGAAGCCTCTGCAGGTGCAGGGCCGCAGGCCCTGCCGAACCACCCTCACTCCGCGACGTGCTCGACCTGCCGTGGCTCCGGCTTGGTATCGGGCAGCTGCCAGAAGATCATCGTCGAAGTCAGCGTGATCGCGCCCACGCACAGGAACGTCGCATGCAGCGCCGCGGTCGCGCTGTTGCTGTCCAGGTGGTTGCCGAACGCGGCCAGCAGGCTGCCCGCAGCGGCGGCACCGAAACCAGCGGCGAGCATCATCACCATCGACAGCAGGCTGTTGCCGGAACTGGCGAATTCGCGGTCCAGGTCGCGCAGGGTCACGGTGTTCATCACGGTGAACTGCAGGGAATTGACCGCGCCGAAGAACGCCAGCTGCAGCAGGCGCCAGGCCAGGTGCTGGCCCGGTGTCATCAGGATGAAGCTGGCCATCGCCAAGCCCACCAGCACGGTGTTGACCATCAGCACGCGGCGGTAGCCGTAGCGCTCAACCAGCTTTACCGCCAGCTTCTTCGATACCATGCCGGCCGCCGCCACCGGCACCATCATCAGGCCGGCGTTCATCGGGCCCAGGCCCAGGCCGACCTGCAGCAGCAGCGGGATCAGCATCGGCATGGCGCTGCTGCCGATGCGCGAGAACAGGTTGCCGAGGATGCCGATGCGATAGCTGGGCACGCGGAACAGGGCCAGCGAGAACAAGGGGGCGGTGGAGTTGGCGGCGTGCAGCCAGTAGCCCACCAGCGCAGCCAGGCCGGCCACGGTCATCAGCATCACCAGCGCATGTGGCGTGCCGAGTCCAGAGATGCCGTCCAGCGCCAGTGACAGCACCACCATCGCGAAGGCCAGCATGATGTAGCCGCGCAGGTCGAAGCGGGTGCGATGGCTGGCGTAGTGGTCCGGCATGATCTTCATCGCAGCGATGAAACCGATCACGCCGATCGGCAGGTTGATCAGGAACACCCAGTGCCACGAGGCGATCTCGACCAGCCAGCCGCCCAGCGTCGGACCGATCAACGGGCCGACCAGGGCGGGGATGGCGATGAAGCTCATCGCGCGCAGGAAATCCTCGCGCGGCACCGAACGCATCACCGCCAGGCGACCGACCGGCAGCAGCATCGCGCCACCGATGCCCTGCAGCACGCGCGCACCGACCAGCTGGTGCAGGTGCTGGGCCAGCGCGCAGGCCAGCGAGCCGAGGGTGAACAGGATGATCGCCACCAGGAAGGTGCGGCGGGTGCCGTAGCGGTCAGCGATCCAGCCGGAGGCGGGAATGAAGGTAGCCACCGCCAGCGCATAGCTGAACACCACCGACTGCATCTGCAGCGGGCTTTCGCCCAGGCTGGCGGCCATCGCCGGCAACGCCGTGTTGACGATGGTCGAGTCCAGCATCTGCATGAAGATCGCCAACGAAACCAACCACAGCAGGGGGCGCTGGCGGTTGTAGGTCGATGGCGAGGTGGACATGGGGCGCGGCCGGTGCAGCGTGGGGGAGACCATGATCGCGCACTGCGGGTCACGGCGCGATCAACATCGCGCCGCAACCGTATGCCGAATGCTCAGCGCTGGCTGTGCGCGTGTACCGCGTCCACCAGCACCTGCACGTGCGCCGGGTCCATGTCCGGCGACATGCCGTGGCCAAGATTGAACACATGGCCCTCGCGCGAACCACCGTTGCCCGCGGCATAGGTGTCGAGCACGCGTGCGGCAGCGGCGGCGATCGCATCCGGCGAGGCGTACAGCGTGGTCGGGTCGAGGTTGCCCTGCAGGGCAACGCGGCCACCGGTGCGGCGCATGGCCTCGTCCAGGTCCAGCGTCCAGTCCAGGCCCAGCGCATCGGCGCCGGTCTGCGACAGCGCTTCCAGATGCAGGCCGGTGCCCTTGCCGAACAGGATCAGCGGCGTGCGCTCGCTGCCTTCGCCACGCTCCAGGCCCTCGGCAATGCGCTGCAGGTAACGCAGCGAGAACTCGCGGTACATCGACGGCGACAGCACGCCACCCCAGGTGTCGAACACCTGCAGCGCCTGCGCACCAGCCGCACGCTGCGCGCCGAGGTAGGCGATCACCGCTTCAGTGGTGACCTCCAGCAGGCGGTGCAGGGCCTGGGGGTGGTTCAGCGCCATCGCCTTGATGCGCGCAAAGTCCTTGCTGCCGCCGCCTTCCACCATGTAGCAGGCCAGCGTCCACGGGCTGCCGGAGAAGCCGATCAACGGCACCTGGCCATCCAGTTCGCGGCGGATCAGGCGCACCGCGTCCATCACATAGCCCAGGTCCTGTTCCATGTCCGGCACGGCCAGCCTGGCGATGGCCGCTTCATCACGCACCGGGTGGCGGAACTTCGGGCCTTCGCCTTCGACGAAGTACAGCTCCAGGCCCATCGCGTCGGGAATGGTGAGGATGTCCGAGAACAGGATGGCCGCGTCCAAGGGGAAGCGGCGCAGCGGCTGCAGGGTGACTTCGCAGGCGATCTCCGGATTCTTGGCCATGGCCAGGAAGCTGCCGGCCTTGGCCCGGGTCGCGCGGTACTCCGGCAGGTAGCGGCCGGCCTGGCGCATCAGCCAGACGGGGGTGCAGTCCACCGGTTCGCGGCGCAGGGCGCGCAGCAGGCGATCATTGCGGAGAGGGCTGGTCACGATGGGCATTCCTTGGACGAAAGTTGGCAGCGGCGTCAGTCGCCGTGCGAAAGGATCTGGAAGCCGCGATGCAGTTCGGCATCGCGGGCCTTCTCGAAAGCATGGCGGGCTTCGTCGGCCTGCAGGAACAGCTCGCGCCGCAGCTGCGAGCGGGCACCGACGCGGCCGCTTTCGCGCAGCAGTTCCCAGCCGCCGAACAGATCCGGCTGCAGGCTCAGGCGCAGGAAGCGCGGTGCCTGCGCACCGGCGTCGGGATGTTGCAGGTAGACGTGCATGGCGCCGATTGTATCGCCCCGGGGCGGCACGGACCTGTAGAGCCGAGCCCACGCTCGGCTGCGCTTCATGCCGCAGCACAATCCGTCAGCGCCGGGCCATGCCCGGCGAACGCGGAAAGGTCAGCCCGCGCCCAGCACCTTCAGCACCGCCGCCTCATCCACGTCCGGCACCACCTCGGCACGGCCCATGCCGCGCCACAGCACCAGGCGCAGGCGGCCGGCCACGTTCTTCTTGTCCAGCCGCATGCGGCCCAGCAGGGCCTGTGGGTCCAGCCCGGCCGGAATCGCCACCGGCAGGCCAAGGCGTTCCAGAAGCGATTGCAGGCGCGCGCGGTCGGCATCCTCGGCCAGGCCCAGGTGGGTGGACAGCTTCGCCGCCAGCACCATGCCCACCGCCACGGCCTCGCCGTGGTTCAGCGCATCGCGGCCCGGGGCCGAGTAGCCCTGTTCGGTCTCGATGGCATGGCCGAAGGTGTGGCCCAGGTTGAGCAGGGCACGCTCGCCCTTCTCAAACGGATCGCGCTCGACGATGGCGGCCTTGTGCCGGCAGCTGCGCGCGATGGCTTCGGAAAGCACGTTGTCTTCACCGGCGATCAGCGCATCGGCATGCTGCTGCAGCCATTCGAAGAACACGGCATCGCCCAGCGCGCCGTACTTCACCACTTCGGCCAGGCCGGCACGCAGTTCGCGCGGCGGCAGCGTAGCCAGCACGCGGGTATCGGCAATGACCGCGCGCGGCGGATGGAAGGCGCCGACCAGGTTCTTGCCGGCCGGAATGTCGACCGCGGTCTTGCCGCCCACCGACGAATCGACCATCGCCAACAGGGTGGTCGGCAGCTGCACGCAGTCCACGCCGCGCATCCAGCAGGCGGCTGCAAAACCGGCGAGATCACCGACCACGCCACCGCCGAGGGCGAACACGCAGGCGTCGCGGGTGGCGCCAAGCGCGGCCAGTGCTTCGATCGCACGGCCGAACTCGGCCAGGGTCTTGGAGGCTTCGCCTGCGGCCAGCACGTGCTCGCCGACGATCAGGTCGGGGCGTGCGGCCAACAGCGTCTGCTTCACGGCGTCCAGATAGCGTGGGGCCACTTCGCTGTCACTGAGCAGCAGCACGTGGCGGCCGCGAACATGCGAGGCCAGCGCAGCGCCGTCGGCCTGGGCACCGGCGCCGATGGTGATGGTGTAAGGGCGGTCGCCGCCAACGGCGACCTGCAGCAGGGCGGGGGAAGTCATGCGGTCAGGTCCTGGCGCTGCCATTGCGTGGCCAGCTTGACCACCAGGTGGGCGGTCGCGTCGGCAGCGGTATACGGGTCGGTATCGAGGGTGAGGTCGGCCAGTTCGCGGTACAGCGGGTCGCGGTGTGCGGCCAGATCGTGCAGCACCTGCTCGCGGTCCGGGCGCTGCAGCAGCGGCCGGCCCTTGTCGCGGGCCAGGCGTTCCAGCTGCGCGGCCACGCTGACCCTCAGGTAGACCACGAAGCCGCGCTGGGCGATCAGTGCACGATTGCCAGGATCCAGCACCGCGCCGCCACCGGTGGAGACCAGCTGGCCGCGGCCTTCCAGCACGCGCGCAAGCGCCTCGCGTTCATGGCTGCGGAAGCCGGCTTCGCCGGAGTGCTCGAAGATGGTCGGGATGCTGGCGCCGGCGGCATCGACGATGGCCTGGTCGACGTCGACGAAGTCCAGCGTGAAGCGCTCGGCCAGGCGGCGGCCGATGCAGGTTTTGCCGGCGCCCATCGGGCCGATCAGGATCAGGTTCGGAGCAGGATTCATGCTCTCTGATGCTAACACCTCCGTGCCCTGGCCTTTACGTTCTTCACGTCAGGGTAGGCGTTCCTGCGGGGGTCTCCCGCGCCAGCCGGAGTACAGGCCATGACGGTCGCCAAGGTCATCGAAATCACCGCCTCCTCGCCGAAAAGCGTGGAGGACGCCGTGCGCAGCGGGCTGAAAAAGGTCTCCGGGACGGTCAAGGGCATCCAGGGCGCCTGGGTGAACGAGACCAAGGTGGTCACCAATGGCAGTGGCGAGATCACCGAATGGCGGGTCAACCTGCGGGTGACCTTCCTGGTGGAATAGTCGCGCTCAGCGCACGTCCTGCACCTGTCGCTGGCCGTCCAGCACCACCACGTGGTCGGCCAGGGCGGGCAGGGCACGCAGCGCCTGGCGGCTGACCCGCTCGTAGTACTGCACGAAGCGCTCCAGTTGTGGCCGGCTCATGCCGTGCCGGCCCGGCTGCGCGGCCTGCAGGTTCTGCTCCTGCTGCCAGCGCCAGCGTGGTACCACTGAAAAATCCGGCGGCTGCAGGAACCACAGGCGGTCGCAGCGCTGCCAGAGCGCGGGGTAGTCGCGGGCCAGCGCCTGGTTGCACCAGCGACGCCAGCGGCCGTCGGCGTCGGCTTCGCGTTCCAGCGCGTTCAGTGGGCTGTCCAGTGCGTCGTCGTTCTGAGCGGGCGTGCCCAGGAACCAGCCTTCGAACACCAGCAGGTCGAGGGGCTGCTCGATAGGTGGCCATTGCGCTTCGGGCAGTCGTTCGTCGGCCAGCTTGTCGAAGCGGGGCAATGCGAAGGGTTGGCGCGCGGCCACGGCGTCCAATACCGCATGGGCCAGCGGCAGGTCGTGAGTGCCCGGCGGGCCGCGGGTGATCAGCAGCGGGTGCACCTGGCGGGCCAGTCGCTGGCGCTGCACGCGGGTCAGGTAGACATCATCGATCGACAGCGTCGCCGCGTTCAGGCCGCGTGCCTGTGCACGTGCCACCACCTGCGCGGCCAGCGTCGATTTGCCGCTCCCCTGCAGGCCGCTGATCGCCAATACTGGAACTGCTGCGCCGCTGCCCAGTGCATCGTCCAGCACCTGTTCGGCCAATGTTTCGGGGAATCCTTTCACCTGGGGCATATACGCAGCAGCGGCCATGAAGCCACAATAGCCCAATCCGTGTGAGAAGAACGCAATCATGAGCGACCTGTACGCCGAAGCCCTGTCCACGTTTGCCGGCCTGTTCGAAGAGGCCAAACAGAGCCGCGAGGTCGAGCCGAACGCGATGACCGTGGCCACTGCCGATACGCACGGTCGTCCCTCGGCACGTACCGTGCTGCTGAAGGCGTTCGATGAGCGTGGCTTCGTCTTCTACACCCACCTGGACAGCCACAAGGGCCAGGAACTTCATGCCAACCCGCAGGCCGCGCTGCTGTTCCTGTGGCGCAGCCTGCGCGAAGCCGGCATCCAGGTGCGCATTGAAGGCCGTGTGGAGCAGGTTGCCGATGCCGAGGCCGACGCCTATTTCGCCAGCCGCCCACGCATGAGCCAGATCGGCGCCTGGGCCTCGCAGCAATCGAAGACGCTGGCAACGCGTGAAGAGTTCGACGCGCGCGTTGCCGGGATCGAAGCCCGCTTCGAGGGCAAGGACGTGCCGCGTCCTGAAGGCTGGAGCGGCCTGCGCGTGGTGCCTGACCGCATCGAGTTCTGGTACGGCGCGCAGTTCCGCCTGCACGAACGCTGGTGCTATGAAGCCGGTGCCGAAGGCCGCTGGAGCAAGCGCCTGTTGTACCCGTAAGTCGGGGCGGTGCTGGGGCTGCTGTCCCTGCAGAAGCAGCCGAGCATGGGCTCGGCTCTACAGACCCTCCGCGCGCAGCCAGCGCCACAGTGTGGTGCGTGATACGCCCAGCGCCTGTGCCATGCCCTCGCGGTCATTGCGATGTTCCTGCAGCAATGCTTCCAGCTGCGCACGCGGCGGGCGTTTGCCGTTGCTTTCCAGCGGCAGTGCCGTCGCGCCTTCGCTTGTCAGCTCGGGCGCAAGCTGCAGCAGTCGCGAAGCATCAATAGGCCCTTCAGCCGGCTGCCAGTGGATGCGCAGGCGATCCACCAGATTGCGTAGTTCGCGCACGTTGCCGGGCCACTCGGCGGTGGTCAACATTGCCATCGCAGCTTCGTCCAGTGGCGCGTCGATGCCGCGCAGCTGGCGGAAGAAGTGCTGTGCCAGCAGCGGAATGTCCCCGCGCCGGGCACGCAGCGAGGGCAGGGCGATGCGCAGCGCGGCCAGGCGGTAATACAGATCGCGGCGGAAGCTCCCGGTCGCCGCGCGCTGCTCCAGCGATTGCAGGGTGGCGGCCACCACGCGCAGGTCGACCGGGGTCGGTTCGGTTGCGCCCACGCGCAGCACTTCGCGCTCTTCCAGCACGCGCAGCAGGCGGGTCTGCAGCGGCAGCGGCAGTTCGCCGATCTCATCCAGGAACAAGGTGCCGCCATCTGCGGCCTCGACCAGGCCGACGCGGCCGCCGCGCCGCGCGCCGGTGAAGGCGCCATCGCTGTAGCCGAACAGCTCCGCCTCCAGCAGCGATTCGCTGATGGCGCCACAGTTCAGCGCGACGAAGCGCCCACGACGACCGCTGGCGGCGTGCAGCTGGCGTGCCACCAGTTCCTTGCCGGTGCCGGTTTCGCCACTGACCAGCACGGTGCTGTCGTGCGGTGCATAAAGCGCGATCTGTGCGCGTACCTGTGCCATCGCATCGCTGTCGCCGAGCAGTTCATGCGCGTCGGCCCGTACTGCCGGGCGCCGGCGTGGGGTGGATCGGTTGCCACTGGAGCGGGCCAGCGTCTGGGTCAGTTCCAGCGCATGCTCGAACGCCTGCCGCACCGAGTCGGCCGAGTACAGCAGCACGCCGGGCAGGCCGGCCTGTTCGGCGTGATCGATGGCCATGCCGGTGCCGACGATCACTTCGATGCCATTGGCGCGCAGGTCAGCGATGCAGTCGCGGGCGTCCTCGCGGGTGACGAAACGGCGATGCTCGATATCCAGGCCGAAACTCTGCTGGAAGTTGCTGAACACCGGTACGTCGCTGGCGTGGGTGACCAGGCCGATGCGGCTGGCGATCCGTCGTGCCCGGGCCAGCGCTTCCATCAGGTCGAAGCCGTTGGCCTGGATCGGCACCAGCGGCAGCTCCAGCCGGCCGCGCAGCCAGGCCGCGTTGGAGCCGCCTGCGATGACCACGTCGCAGTGCTCGCGGCGCAGGCGCTGGCCGATCACGTCCACGGCTTCCTCGAAACCGAGGTTGATCTGTTCGATGCGCGCGCGGCGGTCGAACTCCGGAATGACGTCGCCGAGCAGACCGGTCAGCCGCGAAACGCTGACGGTCCAGATCACCGGGCGACCGGGGTCGGCGTCGGCGTGGCGCAGGGGCGAGCGGGGCAGATACATGGCGGCGTGCGTGGGACGGGGTGTTTCATGATACATCTGTTTCAATGTTTCATTTGTTTCACCACTGCATGGCAGTCATGCCCGTGAAATCAACGGCTTGCAGCTTGGCATGGTGCTTGCGCTTTCTTTTCCGTACTTCAACCTGGATTGCCGCATGACCGCTTCCACTCCTTTCTCTGCCGGTGCCCGCTTCCGTGAGGCGCTGGCTGCCGAATCGCCGTTGCAGGTGATCGGCGCGATCAACGCCAACCACGCCTTGCTGGCCAAGCGCGCCGGCTTCCGCGCCATCTATCTGTCCGGCGGCGGCGTTGCTGCCGGTTCGCTGGGCCTGCCGGACCTGGGCATCAACACCCTGGAAGACGTGCTGGTGGACGTGCGCCGCATCACCGATGTCTGCGACCTGCCGCTGATGGTCGACATCGACACCGGCTTCGGCCCCAGCGCGTTCAACATCGCGCGCACCGTGAAGTCGCTGATCAAGGCCGGCGCGGCCGCCTGCCACATCGAAGACCAGGTCGGCGCCAAGCGCTGCGGTCACCGCCCGGGCAAGGAGATCGTCTCGCAGGGTGAAATGGTCGACCGCGTGAAGGCGGCTGCCGATGCCAAGACCGATCCGGAGTTCTTCCTGATCGCGCGCACCGACGCCATCCAGGTGGACGGCGTGGACAAGGCCATCGAGCGCGCCATCGCCTGCGTCGAGGCCGGTGCCGATGGCATCTTTGCCGAGGCCGCCTACGACCTGGAGACCTACCGCCGCTTCGTCGACGCGGTGAAGGTGCCGGTGCTGGCCAACATCACCGAGTTCGGCGCCACCCCGCTGTTCAGTCGCGATGAACTGGCGTCGGCCGGTGTTGCCATCCAGCTGTTCCCGCTGTCGGCTTTCCGCGCCGCCAACAAGGCCGCCGAGAACGTCTACCAGGCGGTGCGCCGCGATGGTCATCAGCGCAATGTGGTGGAGACCATGCAGACCCGCGAAGAACTCTACGACCGCATCGGCTACCACGCGTTCGAGCAGCAGCTCGATGCACTGTTCGCCGCCAAGAAATAAGCAGTACCCTGCACCATCAAGTTTTCGGAGGGAAACATGAACGATACGACCGCAACCCCGACCTTCAAGCCGAAGAAGTCCGTCGCCCTGTCCGGCACCGCTGCCGGCAACACCGCGCTGTGCAGCGTGGGCCGTAGTGGCAACGACCTGCACTACCGTGGCTACGACATCCTGGACCTGGCCAACACCAGCGAGTTCGAGGAAATTGCCTACCTGCTTGTGCACGGCAAGCTGCCGACCCGCGCCGAGCTGGTTTCGTACAAGGCCAAGCTGAAGTCGCTGCGTGGCATCCCGGCGGCGGTGAAGGCGGCGCTGGAAGAGTTGCCGCCGTCGGCACACCCGATGGACGTGATGCGCACCGGCGTGTCCGTGCTCGGCTGCGTGGCGCCGGAGAAGGACGATCACAACCATCCGGGCGCACGTGACATCGCCGACAAGCTGATGGCCTGCCTCGGTTCGATGCTGCTGTACTGGTACCACTGGAGCCACAACGGCCGCGCCATCGACGTGGAAACCGACGATGACTCGATCGGTGGCCACTTCCTGCACCTGCTGCACGGCGAGAAGCCGCAGGAATCGTGGGTGAAGGCGATGCACACCTCGCTGATCCTGTACGCGGAACACGAGTTCAATGCCTCGACCTTCACCTGCCGTGTCATCGCCGGCACCGGCAGCGACATGTACAGCGCGATCTGCGGTGGCATCGGCGCGCTGCGCGGTCCGAAGCACGGCGGTGCCAACGAAGTGGCGTTCGAGGTACAGAAGCGCTACGACACCCCCGATGAGGCCGAGGAAGACATCAAGGCCCGCGTCGAGCGCAAGGAAGTGGTGATCGGTTTCGGCCACCCGGTCTACACCGTCTCCGATCCGCGCAACAAGGTGATCAAGGACGTGGCCCGCGAGCTGTCCGAAGAGCAGTCCAGCATGAAGATGTACGACATCGCCGAGCGCCTGGAGTCGGTGATGTGGGACATCAAGAAGATGTTCCCGAACCTGGACTGGTTCAGCGCCGTGAGCTACCACATGATGGGCGTGCCGACCGCGATGTTCACTCCCCTGTTCGTGATCGCCCGCACCGCCGGCTGGAGCGCGCACATCGTCGAGCAGCGCATCGACGGCAAGATCATCCGCCCGAGCGCCAACTACATCGGTCCGGAAGACCGCGACTTCGTCGCCATCGACAAGCGCGTCTGATCCACCTGCTGTACCCATCCGGCCGGCCGCGTGCCGGCCGGATGCTTTCGCCGCCGCACCGCCGGCACCCGGCCCGCCTCAAGCACTCCGCCAGCCCATGAATACCGATTACCGCAAGAACCTCCCCGGCAGCGCGCTGGATTATTTCGACGCGCGTGCCGCTGTCGATGCGATCCAGCCCGGCGCCTATGCCACCCTGCCGTACACCTCGCGCGTGCTGGCCGAGAACCTGGTGCGCCGCTGCGATCCGGCCACGCTCGGCGATTCGCTGAAGCAGCTGATCGAGCGCCGTCGCGACCTGGATTTCCCGTGGTTCCCGGCGCGCGTGGTGTGCCACGACATCCTCGGCCAGACCGCGCTGGTCGACCTGGCGGGGTTGCGTGATGCGATCGCCGACAAGGGGGGTGACCCGGCCAAGGTCAACCCGGTGGTGCCGGTGCAGCTGATCGTCGATCACTCGCTGGCAGTGGAATGTGGTGGTTTCGATCCGCAGGCGTTCGAGAAGAACCGCGCCATTGAAGACCGCCGCAATGAAGACCGTTTCCACTTCATCGACTGGACCAAGCTGGCCTTCGAGAACGTGGACGTGATTCCGCCAGGTAACGGCATCATGCACCAGATCAATCTGGAGAAGATGTCGCCGGTGGTCTACGTGCAGGACGGCGTGGCCTTCCCGGATACCTGCGTGGGCACCGACAGCCACACCCCTCACGTGGATGCATTGGGCGTGATCGCCATCGGCGTTGGCGGCCTGGAGGCGGAGAACGTGATGCTGGGCCGCGCGTCGTGGATGCGCCTGCCCGACACCGTCGGTGTCGAACTGAGTGGCCGCCCGCAGCCGGGCATCACCGCTACCGACGTGGTACTGGCCCTCACCGAGTTCCTGCGCAAGGAACGCGTGGTCGGCGCGTGGCTTGAATTCTTCGGCGAGGGTGCCGCGGCACTGACCATCGGTGACCGCGCCACCATCTCCAACATGTGCCCCGAATACGGTGCCACCGCCGCGATGTTCTACATCGACGGGCAAACCATCGACTACCTGCGCCTGACCGGCCGCGAGGAATCGCAGGTAGCGCTGGTGGAAAACTACGCGCGTACCACCGGCCTGTGGGCCGATGACCTGGCCACCGCGCAGTACGAACGCGTGCTGCGCTTTGACCTGTCCAGCGTGGTGCGCAACATGGCTGGCCCGTCCAACCCGCACAAGCGCGTGGCCACTGCCGAACTGGCCGAGCGCGGCATCGCCGACGAAGCCAAGCTGGAAGCCGGCAAGGCCGAGCAGGCGCAGGGCCTGATGCCGGATGGCGCGGTGATCATCGCCGCCATCACCAGCTGCACCAACACCTCAAACCCGCGCAACGTGATCGCCGCCGCACTGCTGGCGCGCAAGGCCAATGAACGTGGCCTGCTGCGCAAGCCGTGGGTGAAGTCCTCGTTGGCGCCCGGCTCGAAGGCGGTGCAGCTGTACCTGGAAGAGGCCGGCCTGCTGCCGGACCTGGAAAAGCTGGGCTTCGGCATCGTCGCCTTCGCCTGCACCACCTGCAACGGCATGAGCGGCGCGCTCGATCCGGCCATCCAGCAGGAGATCATCGACCGGGACCTGTACGCCACGGCCGTGCTGTCGGGCAACCGCAACTTCGATGGCCGCATCCACCCGTATGCGAAGCAGGCTTTCCTGGCGTCGCCGCCGCTGGTGATCGCCTACGCCATCGCCGGCACCGTCCGCTTCGATATCGAGAAGGACGTGCTGGGCGTGGATGCCGAGGGCAACGAAGTGCGCTTGAAGGACATCTGGCCAAGCGATGCCGAGATCGACGCGGTGGTGAAGGCCTCGGTGAAGCCCGAGCAGTTCCGCAAGGTCTACAACCCGATGTTCAACGTGCGCGTGGAGAACGGCGCTGCGGTCAGCCCGCTGTACGACTGGCGCCCGCAGAGCACCTACATCCGCCGCCCGCCGTACTGGGAGGGTGCACTGGCCGGTGAGCGTACGCTGGCTGGCATGCGCGCGCTCGCCGTGCTGCCGGACAACATCACCACCGACCACCTGTCGCCGTCCAACGCGATCATGGCTTCGAGTGCCGCCGGCGAATACCTGGCGAAGATGGGCCTGCCGGAAGAGGACTTCAATTCCTATGCCACGCATCGCGGTGATCACCTGACTGCGCAGCGCGCCACCTTCGCCAATCCGAAGCTGTTCAACGAGATGGTGCGCAACGACGATGGCAGCGTGAAGCAGGGTTCGCTGGCGCGCGTGGAGCCGGAGGGTAAGGTGATGCGCATGTGGGAAGCGATCGAGACCTACATGGAGCGCAAGCAGCCGCTCATCATCATTGCCGGTGCCGACTACGGCCAGGGCAGCTCGCGCGACTGGGCCGCCAAGGGCGTGCGCCTGGCCGGCGTGGAAGCGATCGTGGCCGAGGGCTTCGAACGCATCCACCGTACCAACCTGATCGGCATGGGCGTGCTGCCGCTGGAGTTCAAGCCGGGCACCACCCGCCTGACCCTGGGCATCGATGGCACCGAGACCTTCGACGTGGTGGGCGAGCGCACCCCGCGCGCCGACCTGACCCTGGTCATCCACCGCCGCGACGGCCAGGACCTGATCGTGCCGGTCACCTGCCGCCTGGACAGTGACGAGGAAGTGGCGATCTACGAAGCCGGCGGCGTGCTGCAGCGCTTCGCACAGGACTTCCTGGAAGGCGCCAAGGTAGCGTGACGCAACCGACGGCCCGGCAACGGGCCGTCTTTCATTGCAAGGGATCTTTCATGGCATTTCTCCCCCAACTCCGCATTCCCGCCACCTACATGCGCGGTGGCACCAGCAAGGGCGTGTTCTTCCGCCTGCAGGACCTGCCCGAATCCGCGCAGGTGCCGGGTCCCGCGCGCGATGCGCTGCTGATGCGCGTGATCGGCTCGCCCGATCCGTATGGCAAGCAGACCGACGGCATGGGCGGCGCCACCTCCAGCACAAGCAAGTGCGTGATCATCTCCACCGCCTCGGTGCCGGACCACGACGTGGACTATCTGTACGGCCAGGTCTCGATCGACACCGCCTTCGTTGATTGGAGCGGCAACTGCGGCAACCTCAGCACCGCGGTCGGCCCGTTCGCGATTGCCAATGGCCTGATCGATCCCGCCCGCGTGCCGCGCGATGGCCTGTGCACCGTGCGCATCTGGCAGGCCAACATCGGCAAGACCATCATCGCCCACGTGCCGATGCGCGACGGCGAAGTGCAGGAGATCGGCGATTTCGAACTGGACGGCGTGACCTTCCCGGCGGCCGAGATCCAGCTCGAATTCATCGATCCGTCCGATGATGGCGACGCGGGTGCGATGTTCCCGACTGGCAATCTGGTAGACACCCTGGAGGTGCCGGGCGTGGGCAGCTTCGAGGTGACCATGATCACCGCCGGCATCCCGACGATCTTCCTCAACGCCGCCGACCTGGGCTACACCGGTACCGAGCTGCAGCCGGCGATCAACGAGGACAAGGGAGCGCTGGAGCGCTTCGAGAAGATCCGCGCCTACGGCGCCTTGCGCATGGGTCTGATCAGGAACCTGGAAGACGCGGCGACCCGCCAGCACACGCCGAAGGTGGCCTTCGTGGCACCGGCGCAGGACTACGTGTCGTCCAGCGGCAAGGCGATCCCGGCGTCGGCCATCGACCTGCACGCGCGTGCGTTGTCGATGGGCAAGCTGCACCACGCGATGATGGGTACCGCGGCGGTGGCGATCGGTACCGCCGCGGCAATCCCGGGCACGCTCGTCAATCGCGCCGCCGGTGGCGGCGAACGTGAGGCGGTGACCTTCGGCCATCCCTCGGGCACGTTGCGCGTGGGTGCGCAGGCTGGTCTCGTTGACGGCCAGTGGACAGTGACCAAGGCCATCATGAGCCGCAGCGCCCGTGTGCTGATGGAAGGCAAGGTGCGGGTGCCGGCCGAATGATGTACTGGTAAACGCCAACCAGGGTTGGCGACTACCGGGCCGCAGAGACCGATTGCTTTGGTAGATGCCAACCTTGGTTGGCATGGTGCGCGGGCAACTGCGCACCGCAACGAGGAGATCGACGATGTCCGACAACCACACCCCATCCAACGAGCGTGCAGCGTGGGATGCGCTGCTGGTGGATATCGTCGATTACGTGCGTGACGCCCGCATCGACTCACCGCTGGCGTTCCAGACCGCGCATCACTGCCTGCTTGATACGCTGGGCTGCGGCCTGGAAGCGCTATCCTTCCCGGCCTGCAGCAAACTGCTCGGTCCACTGGTTCCGGGCATCAGCGTGGTCAACGGCGCGCGCGTACCGGGCACGCACTACGTGCTGGACCCGGTGCAGGCCGCCTTCAACATCGGCGCAATGGTGCGCTGGCTCGATTTCAACGACACCTGGCTGGCCGCCGAATGGGGCCATCCATCGGACAACCTGGGCGGCATCCTTGCCGTCCTTGATTGGCTGGGGCGCAACGCGCAGGCCCTGCGTCGTCCGCCGCCGACCGTGCACGACGTGCTGCTGGCGATGATCAAGGCGCACGAGATCCAGGGCGTGCTGGCCCTGCAGAATTCCTTCAACCGCGTCGGGCTGGACCATGTGGTGCTGGTCAAGGTGGCCACCACCGCCGTGGTCGCGCAGCTGCTCGGCCTGGACCGCGAACGCATGCTCAATGCAGTGTCGCTGGCCTGGGTTGATGGCCAGGCGCTGCGTACCTACCGGCACGCGCCCAATACCGGCTCGCGCAAGAGCTGGGCCGCTGGCGATGCGACCAGTCGTGGCGTGCGTCTGGCGCTGATGGCAGCCAGCGGCGAGATGGGCTACCCCAGCGTGCTGAGCGCGCCGACCTGGGGCTTCGAGGCTGTATCCATGCACGGTCAGGCACTGACGCTGGGGCGACCACTGGGCAGCTATGTGATGGAGAACGTGCTGTTCAAGATCAGTTACCCGGCCGAGTTCCATGGCCAGACCGCAGTGGAGGCGGCGGTCACGCTGCACCAGCAGCTGCGCGCGATGGGACGGCGGGCCGAGGACATCGCGCACATCGCCATCCGCACCCAGGAAGCCTGCATCCGCATCATCGACAAGCAGGGGCCGTTGCATAACCCGGCCGACCGCGATCACTGCGTGCAGTACATGGTCGCCATCGCGTTGCTGCACGGGCGGCTGGTGGCCGAGGATTACGAGGACGACGTTGCCGCCGATCCGCGCATTGATGCGCTGCGCGCGAAGATGGCCTGCCATGAAGACCCGCAGCTCAGCGCGGATTATCTGGATCCGGACAAGCGCAGCATCGCCAACGGCCTGAGCGTGCGCTTTACCGACGGCAGCGAATTGCCGGAGGTACTGGTGGAATACCCGCTCGGCCACGCCCGACGCCGCGAAGAGGGGATTCCGCTGCTGATGGACAAGTTCCGCCGGCACCTGGCCCATCGCTTCCCGACCGTCCAGCAGCAGCGCATCCTGGCCGCATCGCTGGACCCGGTGGCGCTGGCGGCGATGCCGGTGACCGACTACGTGGACCTGTACCTGCCGGGGTAGGGGGCACCTTGGTGGGTGCCAACCTTCGTTGGCACGGGCCCCATGCCAACCAAGGTTGGCATCCACGGACCCCGCTCAGGCATTCCTGCCGAATCCGCGTCAACACCTTGACGCGGCCTGCCTATAATGACCACCTCGATCAAGGAGTGACGACATGAGCGGTCCGGCACGGCGGAAGCGGTGGGGATGGGCGGCGGCTGTACTGGCAGGAGGCCTGTTGCTGGGCCTGGCCGGCTGCCGCAACGACAGCGGGCAGCTGCCCAAGGCCAGCGGTGAAGCCATCACCACCAAGGCCGAGCAGGTGAAGGAGTTCACCCTGCTGCGTGCCTACCCGGACCAGAAGAATGACGGCTTGTCGCTGGCGCTGGAGTTCTCGCGCCCGCTGGTCGGCACCCAGGATTTCGACAAACTGGTGCGCTTCGAGGAAAAGGTCGGCACCGACGACAGCAGCTGGACGCTGTCCGATGACGGCCTGACCCTGCGTTACCCGTTCGTCGAGGCCGGCAAGGAGTTCAGCCTGGTGGTCTCGCCGGACCTGCTGGCCGCCGATGGCAGCCGGCTGGGCAAGGAACTGAAGCAGAAGGTGTTCAGCGGCGAGCTGAAGCCGGTGGTCGGCTTCGCCTCGCAGGGCAGCGTGCTGCCGGCCAAGGACAGCCGTGGCCTGCCGGTGGTGTCGGTGAACGTGCCGGAGGTCGATGTCGAGTTCCTGCGCGTCCGCGAGAAGGACCTGCCGACCTTCTTCAGCCAGTACCAGCGCGGAGGCCGCCGTGGCAGCTGGGAGCTGAGCAGCGACTACGAGCGCAGCCCGATCAACAAGCTGGCCGAGCCGGTCTACGTCAACCGCTTCATCCTGGGCGGCAAGCAGAACGAGCGGGTGCTGACCTACCTGCCGACCCAGGACATCAAGGAACTGCAGGAGCCTGGCCTGTACTTCGCCCTGCTCAAGCGCACCGGTGACTACGAGGGCGAGTTCGATACCGCGTTCTTCTCGGTCAGCGACATCGGCCTGCATACCCGCGCCTACAAGGACAAGCTGTTCGTGCACACCGCCGGCCTCAAGGACGGCGCACCGCTGAAGGGCATCGACCTGCGGGTTCTCGATGCCAAGGGCGAGGTGGTACTGAAAGGCAGCACCGACGGCAATGGCAATGCGCTGCTGAACTACACCCTGGATGCCACCCACGTGCTGGTCGCCAGCACCGGCAAGGACACCAGCTTCCTGCCGTTCAACCAACCGGCGCTGGACCTGAGCGAATTCGCCGTGGCCGGCCGTGACAACGCCTGGTTCGACGTCTACGCCTGGTCCGGCCGCGACCTGTACCGCCCGGGCGAGACCGTGCGCCTGTCCGCGCTGCTGCGTGACAACGATGGCAAGCCGGTCAAGGCGCAACCGGTGTTCCTGCGCCTGAAGCAGCCCGACGGCAAGACCTTCCGCGAGACCCGCCTGCAGCCGGGTGACCAGGGCTACATCAATTTCGAGCAGGTGATCCCCGCCGAGGCGCCGACCGGGCGCTGGCAGGTTGAGTTCCGCACCGACCCGGCCAGCAAGGAAGCGATCCAGGGCATGACCCTGCGCATCGAGGAGTTCCTGCCCGAGCGCATGAAGCTGGACCTGGACAGCGCGCAGAAGACGCTGAAGCCGGGTGAGGACCTGCGCCTGCAGGCCAATGGTGCCTACCTGTATGGTGCGCCGGCCGATGGCAACCGCTTCACCGCGCGCATGGCAGTGGCGGCCGAGCAGCAGCCGGTGGAGGGCCTGCCGGGCTACTTCTTCGGTGACCCGACCCTGCAGCTGCCGCGCGAAGCCAAGGACGTGATCGACACCACGCTGCCGGCCAACGGCCAGCTGCGCGAGGACGTGGCGTTGCCGGAGGAGGCGGCCAAGGCCAAGGCACCGATTGCCGTGGTGCTGTCCGGCAGCCTGTACGAGACCGGCGGCCGCACCGTCACCCGTACCCTGAAGCGGGTGATGTGGCCGGCCAATGCGCTGGTGGGCGTGCGCCCGCTGTTCAACCCCGAAGACGGCGCCGATGCCAACGGCAACGCGCGCTTCGAGCTGATGCGTGTGGATGCCGCCGGTGCGCCGCAGCCGGCCAAGGGCCTGAAGATCACCCTGGTGCGCGAGCTGCGCGACTACCACTGGACCTTCAACGACAACCGCTGGGACTACGATTTCACCCGCCGTTTCGAGAACAAGGAAACCCGCACCGTCGATGCCGGCAGCAGTGCGGTCGCCTTCGATTTCCCGGTGGAGTGGGGCGAGTACCGGGTGGACGTGTTCGATCCGACCACCGGCCTGACCAGCCGTTATCCCTTCCGTGCGGGCTGGAGCTGGGGTGATGACAACCGTGGCCTGGACGCGCGCCCTGACAAGATCAAGCTGGGCCTGGACAAGACCGGGTACAAGGCAGGCGACACGCTCGAGGTGACGGTGACCCCGCCGCACGCCGGCAAGGGCATCCTGATGGTCGAGACCGACCGCATGCTGTACGTGCAGGACATCGACGCCAAGCCGGGGTCGACCTTCAAGATTCCGGTCACCGCCGACTGGGAACGCCACGACGTCTACATCACCGCGCTGGTGTTCCGTGGCGGCAGTGCGCCGAGCAAGATCACCCCGGCCCGTGCCGTGGGCGTGGTGCACGTGCCGATGGACCGCAAGGGTCGCACCGTGGCCGTCGGCCTGGTCGCGCCCAAGCAGATGCGCCCGGAGCAGGACCTGCCGGTGACGGTCAGCGCGCCGCAGCTGGCCGGCAAGACGGCGCATGTCACCGTCTCGGCGGTGGACGTGGGCATCCTCAACATCACCCGCTTCCCGGTGCCCGACGCCGGTGCGCACTTCTTCGCCCAGCGTCGCCTCGGCATCGATGCCTACGACATCTACAGCCGGGTGATCGAGAGCTTCGACGGCAGCAGCGGCAAGCTGAAGTTCGGTGGCGACATGGCGCTGCAGGCGTTGCCGCAGGCCAAGCGCCCGACCGCGCGCGTGCAGACCGTGGACCTGTTCTCCGGCCCGGTGCAGCTGGATGCCAAGGGCAATGCCCGCATCCGCCTGAAGGTGCCGGACTTCAACGGCACCCTGCGCGTGTCGGCGCTGGTCTACAGCGATGACCAGTACGGCAAGCGTGACGTGGAAACCATTGTGCGCGCCCCGATCCTCGCCGAAGCCAGCATGCCGCGCGTGCTGGCCCCGGGCGACCGCAGCACCGTGACCCTGGACGTGCAGAACTTCACCGGCAAGCCGGGTGCGTTCAACGTGCGGGTGGAAACCGAGGGCCCGCTGGCACTGGCCGAAGGCACACGCAGCGTGCAGTTGAATGCCGATGCCAAAACCACGCTGAGCTTCCCGTTGTCCGCACGCGAGGGCCACAGCGTGGCCAAGGTGCGGGTGCGCGTGGATGGCAACGGCTTCAAGGCCGATCGCCGCTACGACCTGCCGGTGCGTGCGGCGTGGCCGCAGGTGCTGCGTTCGCAGGTGCGCACGCTGGATCCGCTGGCCGCGGTCAGCCTCGACAACAGCCTGACCGAGGGCCTGATGTCCGAGTCGGTGAATGCCCGCCTGCTGGTCAGCCCGCTGCCGCCAATCCCGTTCGCCAGTGCCCTGCAGGGCGCGTTGAACTACCCATACGGCTGCGCCGAGCAGACCACCAGCAAGGGCTACGCCGCACTGATCCTGGACCAGGCGACGTCGTCGATGCTCGGTGCTGACGGGTTGGATGCCAAGACCCGCCGCGAGCGCATGGAAGGCGCGTTCGGTCGCCTGGCGTCGATGCAGGTGGCCAACGGCAACTTCTCGATGTGGGGTGACGACGGCTACGTGAACCCGTGGCTGACCCCGTACATCACCGAGTTCCTGCTCGATGCCAAGGACGCCGGCTTCGCGGTGCCCGACAACGTGCTGCAGAAGGCGCTCAACCGCCTGAGCGAGGATCTGCTGTCCGGCGGCAACCAGTTCTACGGCCAGGACGACCGCGAGAAGCTGAAGTTCGCCAACCAGGCGTATTCGGGCTACGTGCTGGCACGGGTCAACCGTGCGCCGCTGGGTACCCTGCGCACGCTGTACGACAACGAGCGCAGCAAGGCGGTCGGTGGCTTGTCGCTGGTCCACCTGGGCGTGGCGCTTTCGCTGCAGGGTGATGCCAAGCGCGGCCAAGCGGCGCTGGCCGCGGCCTTCGCCAAGTCCAGCAGCGAACGCCCGTCGTACTTCGGCGATTACGGCAGCGCGATCCGCGATGACGCGCTGATGATTGCGCTGACGCACGAGAACAAGCTGGCCAAGCCAGCCTGGGATGCGCGTGCGGTCGATCTCGGCCGTGGCCTGGATGCGCGCCGAAATGCCGGCTGGATGTGGCTGAGCACGCAGGAACAGGTGGCGATTGCCCGCCTCGGCAAGGCGCTGGCTGCCAATCAGAAGGCGCTGGTGGCCGGTGAGCTGGTGATCGGTGGCAGCACCGAGGCGATCAGTGAGCGCAAGCTGTTCGGCCGCAACTTCAGCGCCAGCGAACTGGCCAGCGGCGTGCGCTTCACCCCGCAGGGCCAGCCGCCGATGTTCGCCAGCATCGACGTGGCCGGCATCCCGCGCAGCGCACCGGCGCCGGACAACAGCGTGCTGGGCGTCGAGCGCAGCTACTACGGTACCGATGGCAAGCCGTGGACGCCGCGCCCGCTGAAGGAAGGCGAAGCGCTTATCGTGCGCGTCACCGTCACCGCTGACACCACGATGCCCGATGCACTGCTGACCGACCTGTTGCCGGCCGGCCTGGAGATCGAGAACTTCAACCTGGGCGACGCCAAGCAGTGGGCCGACGTGGTGGTCGATGGCATCACCATCAGCGATCGTGGTGAAGCCGCCGATACCAAGCACGAGGAGTTCCGCGACGACCGTTACGTGGCTGCGCTGAAGCTCTCGCGTGGCAGCAAGGCCAACGTGTTCTACCTGGTACGCGCGGTGACCCCGGGAACCTACTCGGTGCCGCCGCCGCTGGTGGAGGACATGTACCGGCCGCAGCTGCGCGGCGTCGGCCGCAGCAACCCGACCACGATTACGGTAGTACAGCCGTGACCGCGCGGACGGGCCGCGACGGCGCGGCCCGTCCTGATGGCAATTCGCAATGAAAGACGCAATGAAGACCCGGCTGGCGGCCCTGCGCCGCCGGCTGCGGCCGCTGTGGCCGTGGTTGCGCTGGGGCACGGCCGCCACGCTGGCGCTGCTGCTGGTGCTGGATTTCGCCTTTCCGCCGCCGCTACCGAAGCAGCGCGATACCAGCACCCTGGTGGTGGCTGCCGACGGCACGCCGCTGCGCGCGTTCGCCGATGCCGAGGGCGTGTGGCGCTATCCGGCCTCGATCGACAGCGTGTCGCCGCTGTACCTGCAGGCGCTGCTGACCTACGAAGACCGCTGGTTCTGGAACCATCCGGGCATCAACCCGCTGGCGATCCTGCGTGCCAGCGGCCAGTTGCTGCGCGGTGGCCGCATCGTGTCCGGTGGCTCGACCCTGACCATGCAGGTCGCCCGCATCCTCGACCCGCATACGCGCACGCCCTGGGGAAAGCTCAAGCAGATGCTGCGCGCGGTGCAGCTGGAAGTGCATCTGAGCAAGCAGCAGATCCTGGCCCTGTATCTGGAGCGCGCGCCTTACGGCGGTACCATCGAGGGCGTGGAGGCGGCCAGCTGGGCCTATCTGGGCAAGCCGGCGGCGCAGCTGTCGCATGCCGAGGCCGCGTTGCTGGCGGTGCTGCCGCAGGCGCCAAGCCGGCTGCGCCCGGACCGCCATCCGGAAGCGGCGCAGAAGGCGCGCGACAAGGTGCTGTCACGCATGGCCGAGCTGGGTGCGTGGACACCGGAAGAAGTGGAAGACGCGCGCGTCGAGAACGTAGTGGCGCGCTCGCTGCGGCCGCCGCTGCACGCCGCACTGTTGGCGCAGCGCCTGCATTCGGCGCACCCCGGCCAGGCACGCATCCAGAGCAGCATCGACATCGGACTGCAGCGCACGCTGGAGGAACGCGTGGCCAGCTATTTCTCGACGCTGCCCGAACGCACCTCGGCCGCGCTGCTGGTGGTCGACAACCAGACCCTGCAGGCGCGTGCCTATGTCGGCACGCTGGCCTTCGGCGACCGCCAGCGGCTGGGTCACGTCGACATGGTGCAGGCCTGGCGCTCGCCGGGGTCCACGCTCAAGCCGTTCCTGTATGCGATGGCGCTGGACGATGGCCTGATCCATTCGGAGAGCCTGCTGGTCGATGCGCCGCAGAGTTTCGGCAGCTACCGTCCCGGCAACTTCGACATGGCCTTCAACGGACCGATCGGCGCTTCCAGTGCGTTGCGCCTGTCGCTCAACGTGCCCTCGGTGGACCTGCTGCAGCGGGTGGGCGCGGCGCGCTTTGCTGCGCGGCTTTCGCACTCCGGCATCCAGCTGCGTTTCCCGCCGGGCAGCACGCCCAACCTGTCGCTGATCCTGGGCGGCACCGGCGCGCGGTTGGAAGACCTGGTCGGCGCGTTCGCCGCGCTCAACCGCAATGGCATCGCCGGGCGCGTGCGTTACACCGACGATGAGCCAATGATCGAGCGGCGCCTCGCTTCGCCCGGCGCAAGCTGGATCGTCCGCGAGATGCTGGAATCGAATCCGCGGCCGGGCTATGGCGTCGGGACGTTCGATGTCGGTGGCCGCCCGCGTGTGGCGTGGAAGACCGGCACCAGTTACGGGTACCGCGATGCGTGGGCCATCGGCAGTACCCGTCACTACACAGTGGGCGTGTGGGTGGGGCGACCAGACGGCACGCCGTTGCCGGGCCAGTATGGTGCGGTTACCGCACTGCCGCTGATGTTCGAAGTGGTGGACAGCCTGCCGCGCCAGCGTGGCGATTCCGCTGCTGCGCCAATGCCGGCCAGTGTCAGCGAGGAAGACATCTGCTGGCCGACCGGCGAACGTGCCGAGGGACTGCCAGCTGCGCTCTGCCAGCGCAGGATGCAGGCCTACCTGCTGGACGGTGCAGCACCACCGACCTTCCCCGAGCGCGAGGCGCGGCGCTGGCAGCCGGGGCGGCAGCGTTACCTGGCCGATGCGCGGACCGGTCTGCGTGTCTCCGCTGATTGCCGTTTGCCGCATGAGGAAGTCGCGCGTGAGATCGCTCGCTGGCCGGCGCTGTTGTCGCCGTGGTTGTCCAAGGCCACGCGCGAGGCCTCGCAATTGCCAGCGCTATCGCCTGACTGCCGCGACGATGGGCGTGAGGCCAGTGTCGCGTTGCACATCGATGGCCTCAATGATGGCGCAGCACTTGCGCGTGCACCCAACGCCGAACATGGCGTACGCCTGCAGCTGCGCGCGCTGGGCAGCGAGCAGGCGGTGGACTGGTTGCTGGATGGACGCTGGATTGCGCAGACCCACGGCGCGCAGTTGATGCAGCGCGAGTTCGCCGATCCGGGAGCACACACCCTGACCGCTCTGGCGGCAGATGGCGCGTGGACCCAGGTACGGTTCAACGTCCTCCGGTAGGTGCCAACCTTGGTTGGCACTTCCCGTATGACTGCCACGCTGTTGTAGAGCCGAGCCCATGCTCGGCTGCTCCTTCGACGTGCATGCAGCGGTAAGCCGAGCATGGGCTCGGCTCTACAACGCGGCAGATGGCAGCGAGCGTGTGGCGTAACCGCTATTCCCCGATCCAGCCATCCAGCAGGTCGGCGAATTCGTCGGCGTGTTCTTCTTCCTGCGCCAGGATCTCTTCGAGGATGCGTTTGGTGGTGGTGTCGCGGTCGCCGATGAAGTTGATCATCTCGCGGTAGCTGTCGATGGCAATGCGTTCGGCCACCAGGTTCTCGCGCACCATGTCGCGGAGGTCGCTGCCTTCCTTGTACTCGGCGTGCGAGCGCGCGGTCAGCGTATCCGGGTTGAAATCGGGCTCGCCGCCGAGCTGGACGATGCGCTCGGCCAGCTTGCCGGCGTGTGCCTGCTCCTGCTGTGCGTGCTCCAGGAACTCGGCCTTGACCGCGTCGGCCAGCATGCCCTTGGCCATGAAAAAGTGCCTGTAGTAGCGCAGCACGCACACGTACTCGGTGGCCAACGCGTCGTTGAGCAGCTTGATCACTGCCTCGCGGTCGGCATTGTAGCTGTCGGTGATCGCACCATCTTCGATGTTGCGCCGGGCGCGTTCGCGCAGGGTCTTGCGGTCGCTGATGCCGGGAACCTTTGCGGCAGGCTTTGTGGCTTTGGCTGGCTTGCTGGACATGGCTGGCCGTTTCCTCTTGCGGTGGGGAATCAGGTGGGCAGGTGCTCCAGCACGTAATCGGCCGAAGACACTTCGAACTGGCCCGGCTGCTCGATCCAGGCCGCACGAACCACGCCATCGACCACGTAAAGGGCGAAGCGGCGCGAACGGATGCCCATGCCCGAGGCGCTGGCATCGAGCTCCAGGCCGAGCGCGCGGGTCAGTTCGGCGTTGCCGTCGGACAGCATCAGCAGGCCGTCGGGCACGCTCTGGTCGGCGGCCCAGGCCTTCATCACGAACGGGTCGTTGACGGCCATGCAGTAGACGTCGATGCCGCGCTGGCGGAATACCTGGAATGTTTCGACGTAGCCGGGCAGGTGGCGCGCCGAGCAGGTCGGGGTGAACGCGCCGGGCACGGCGAACAGCACCACCTTGCGCGCATCGAACAGCGAATGCGTATCAAGTGTTTCGATGCCCTCGCGGATGCGTTTGAGGGTCACTTCCGGAATGCGGTCGCCGACATGGATGGTCATGGGGAACTCCTTGCTGGGGCAGGCTAGTGGGCCGGATGGGACAGGGGCGTCAAGACATTGGAAAACCTGCGTGCAGGCCCCATCTTCGGGCTTTGCGGCAGGGGCTTCCAGCCACAGCGTGGCGCACGGGGATCGCAGCCGCATTGCGCAGGATCAGTCGGCCTCACCGGGGCCGCACGAGGGGCGGCGTAGCATCGCCGGCGCGTAGAATGAACCCGGGGCGGCGCCACCGGCGCGGCCGAAGCGAATCGAGGTAGCTGGATGGAATTCAAGGATTACTACGCCACCCTGGGGGTGGAACCGAGCGCGGGCGAGGCGGAGATCAAGACCGCCTACCGTCGGCTGGCACGCAAGTACCACCCGGACGTCAGCAAGGAGGCCGGGGCCGAAGACAAGTTCAAGGCGGTCAACGAGGCCTACGAGGCGCTGCGCGACCCGGAGAAGCGCGCGGCCTACGACCAGCTGCGCGCGCAGGGCTACCGCCCGGGCGAGGAATTCAACGTACCGCCGAACTACGGCGGTGCCGGTGGCTTCAACTTCGAGGAAGTGTTTGGCGGCGGTGGCCCCAATGGCGGCTTCAGCGACTTCTTCGAAAGCCTGTTCGCGCGCCAGCGTGGCGGTGGCGGCGCTGGTCCGGGGCCTGGCTTCAGCAGCCAGGGCCATGCGCCCAACCGCGATACCCGCGCCAAGCTGTCGGTACCGCTGGAGGCGGCCTACAACGGTGACAGCCTGCGCATCACCGTCAACGGCAAGCAGCTGGACGTGCGCGTGCCCAAGGGCATCCGTCCGGGCCAGGTGATCCGGCTGGCGGGGCAGGGCAACCATGGCGGCAACCTGCTGCTGGAGGTGGAGTACGCCGCGCACCCGCAGTTCGAGGTCGATGGCCGCAACATCCTCTATACGCTGCCGGTGACGCCGTGGCAGGCGGCGTTGGGGACCAGCATCAGCGTGCCGACCTTGGGCGGTGCGGTGGAGCTGAAGATTCCGGCCGATTCCGATGCCGGCCGCAAGCTGCGCCTGCGCGGTCGTGGCCTTCCCGGCAACCCGGACGGCGACCAGATCGTCGAAATCGAGATCGTGGCCCCGGCCGCGACCGACGAGGCGCAGAAGAAGGCCTACCGGAACCTGGCCAAGGCGTTCGGCGAGACGATCTGAGATGGATTCTGGTGGGTGCGGACCTGGGTCCGCACGCCTTTTGGCCGTTCAAGGCGTGCCAACCAAGGTTGGCACCTACCAAACAAGAGCGTGCCGACCAAGGTCGGCACCCACCCGCGCGGGCTCAGCCCTGCCCGGCGAACACCCGCTCCAGCACCTCGGACAGCTCATCTTCCGAGAATGGCTTGGTGATGTAGGCCTTGGCGCCCTGGCGCATGCCCCACATGCGGTCGGTGTCCTGGTCCTTGGTGGTCACCAGGATCACCGGAATGTGCCGGGTCGCCTCGTCGCGGGCGAGGGTGCGGGTGGCCTGGAAGCCATTGAGGTTGGGCATCACCACGTCCATCAGGACCAGGTCGGGCAGCTCGGCCTTGGCGGTTTCGACCCCGGCGGCGCCATCGGTGGCGGTCAGGATCTGGTGCCCGAGCTTCTCGACGATGCGCTGTATCCCCAACAGCTGCGACGGTGAGTCGTCGACGATCAGAATGCGTGCCATGTTGTTCCCCATGTAATGCCCGCAGTGTAGTGCGGGCACATTACCGGCGGGAGGGGCGCGTCTGCCGTCCGTCGCCTGCCTGCGACGTTCAGTCGATCCGCACCACCGTGCGCCCCAGCGAGCCGCCGGCCAGCATCCGCTGGAATACGGCGGGCAGGCCATCGAGGCCGACTTCGGCAGTGCAGATGCGTTCCAGGTGCTGCGGCTTCCATTCGTTGCCCAGCCGCGCCCAGACTTCCTCGCGCAGTCCGCGTGGGGCATTGGCCGAGGACACCCCCAGCAGCGAGACACCGCGCAGGATGAACGGCATCACGGTCATGTCCAGCGTCGGGCTGGCGGCCAGGCCGGCACTGACCACGCTGCCGTAGGGCACGGTCTGCGCCAGCAGGCTGGCCAGCATGTCGCCTCCGGCATTGTCGAGGCCACCGCCGAAGCGCGCCGACTGCAGCGGGCCGGTATCGGCCAGCGCGTCGCGTGGCAGTACCTCGGTGGCGCCGATGCTGCGCAGGAAATCGGCCTGGTCCTGCTTGCCGCTGACCGCGTGCACGCTGTAGCCGGCACGGCTGAAGATCGACAGCGCCAGCGCACCGACGCCGCCGCTGGCACCGGTGACTGCCAGCGGGCCGAGTTCCGGGGTCTGCCGGTTGTCCTGCATGCGCAGCAGGGCCAGCGCCGCAGTGAAGCCGGCGGTGCCCAGCACCATCGCCTCGCGCGGGGTCAGCCCGGCCGGCTGGGCGATCACCGCGCGCGATTCCAGCCGCACGTACTGGCTGTACCCGCCGTCACGGGTCTCGCTCAGCCCGCAGCCGGTGGCCAGTACTGCGTCGCCTTCACGCCAGTCCGGGTCGGTACTGGCGACCACGGTACCGGCCACGTCGATGCCGCCCACGAGCGGGAAGCGGCGCAGGATTTTCCCCTTGCCGGTACCGGCCAAGGCATCCTTGTAGTTGACCGAGGACCAGTGGGCGCGGATCAGCACCTGGCCGGGGTTGAGGTCGTCGATCCGGAGCTGGGCAAGGCCGCTGCGGTAGCCGGCGTCGTCGTTTTCGATGCGGAAGGCGGTGAACGGGGTGGTGGGGGCCATCGGCGTTGCCTGACTTCGAGGAAAACGCCACCTTACCCCGTTGCCCCCCTTTCGATCCTGCCGATCCGCCCCATCTTGTATGATCGGTGATGGTTTCACGGCTGGCGGTGCGGGAAGGGCCCGCGCCGCAGCCCAAATCTTGATGGAGCGTGCATGGCCTGGAATACACCCGGCGGCAACAAGGGCGGACAAGGCCCCGAGGACAATCGACGCGGGCCCTTCGGGTCGCGCGGCGGTGGCAATGGTGGTGGCTGGGGCGGACTGCCCGGGCCGCTGAAGGACCTGTTCGACGGTGGCATCGTGCGTTGGGTGGTGGCAGCCGTGGTGTTGCTGGTGCTGTTCTCCAGCTTCCAGCTGATCGGCGAACAGCAGCGTGGCGTGGTGCTGCGCTTCGGCCAGTTCTCGCGCATCCTGCAGCCCGGCCCGAACTTCAAGCTGCCGTGGCCGATCGAATCGGTCACCAAGGTCAATGCCACCGAGATCAAGACCTTCTCGATCCAGGTGCCGGTGCTGACCCGCGACGAGAACATCGTCAACGTCTCGCTGAACGTCCAGTACCGCATCGACGACCCGCAGCAGTACCTGTTCGGCACGGTCGATGCCAACCAGGTGCTGGAGCAGTCGGCGCAGAGCGCGGTGCGCGAAGAAGTGGGCCGCGCCGACCTCAACGCCGTGCTGAACAACCGTGGCCCGCTGGCCGTGGCTGCCGAAGAGCGCCTGCAGGCGCTGCTGAAGGCGTTCAAGACCGGCCTGACCGTGACCGGCCTGACCCTGCAGGACGCCCGTCCGCCAGAAGAGGTCAAGCCGGCCTTCGACGAGGTCAATGGCGCCCAGCAGGTCAAGGAACGCCTGATCAACGAAGCCCAGGCCTACGCCGCCAAGGTCGTGCCGGAAGCCCGAGGCCAGGCCTCGCGTGCCCGTACCACCGCCGAAGGCTACAAGCAGGCCGTGGTGTCCAAGGCCGAGGGTGACGCGCAGCGCTTCAGCCTGTTGCAGGCCCAGTACAAGGACGCTCCGGAAGTGACCCGCAAGCGCCTGTGGCTGGAGACCGTGCAGCAGGTGCTGAGCGAGAACCGCAAGGTGATCGGTGGTGATGGCCGCCAGCTGATCTACGTGCCGATGAACGGCGATACCCGTCCCACCACCTCGGCTCCGCCGGGAGTGACGAACCCGGAGGTGGTGATGCCGTCGCTGCCGGGTGCAGCGGCGGAAGCTTCCCGTGATCCGGGCCGGCCGGTGGGCCGCCCGACCGGGCGACCGAGCGGCCGTGAGGAGGGCAGCCGATGAAGAGTCCTATCTGGATCGCCGTGATCGTGGCGGTGGTGCTGGGCCTGCTCGGCTCGGTGTACGTGGTCCGTGAGGACCAGACCGCTATGGTCCTGAACCTGGGCAAGGTGGTGCGTTCGGACATCAAGCCGGGCCTGCACTTCAAGGTGCCGGTGGTGGAAACGGTGAAGGTCTTCGACCGTCGCTTCCAGGTGCTCGACACCGCCCCGGCGCGCTACTTCACCGCCGAGCAGAAGGATGTCAGCGTCGACTTCTTCGCCATCGGTTACATCTCCAACGTGGGTGACTACTTCCGTGCCACCGGCGGCGATCCGCGCATCGCCAATGCCCGCCTGGCACCGATCATCACCGACTCGCTGCGCAACCAGATCAACTCGCGCACCCTGCAGCAGCTGGTGTCCGGCGACCGCAGCGAGCTGATCGCCGAGCAGCTGAAGGGGATCAACGAGGCGGTGGCCGGCCTGGGCATGCAGATGATCGACCTGCGCATCAAGCAGGTGGACCTGCCGACCGACAGCCAGGTGATCAATGACGTGTACGAGCGCATGCGCGCCCAGCGCAAGCAGGAAGCCGCCAAGCTGCGCGCCGAGGGCGAGGAGCAGTCGCTGACCATCCGTGCCCAGGCCGACCGTGATAGCACCGTGCTGATCGCCGAGGCTGAGCGTGATGCCCAGCGCCTGCGTGGTGAAGGCGATGCCGATGCCGCCCGTATCTACGGCAAGGCCGGCTCGGCCGATCCCTCGTTCTACGCGTTCTACCGCAGCCTGGAGGCCTACCGTGGCTCCATGACCGACGGCAACGGCGTGATCGTGCTGGACAGGAACGACCCGTTCCTGCAGTACCTGAAGAACGACCGCTGAGGTCGCAGGGCACTACCCCACGGGGCCCGGCCAGACGCCGGGCCCCGTGCTTTTTCCGGAGTCCCCCCATGAAAGATCTGTTCGCCGCCGTCTGCCTGGTCGCGGTGCTGGAAGGCCTGTTCCTGTTCGTCGCCCCGTTCGCCTGGAAGCGCATGGCCGAGCGCCTGCTGGACCTGCCCAGCCCGGCCCTGCGCAGCTTCGGCGGGCTGGTGCTGCTGGCCGGCCTGAGCCTGCTGTGGTGGGTGCGGCACTGAACCCCGCCCTGTAGCGTCCGAGCCCATGCTCGGGCGGCGCCGCGCAGCGGCGGGAAGGCAGCCGAGCATGGGCTCGGCTCTACATGAGACGCCGGCCTGACCGGCCGGTGAAGCCGCCCGTCGGAAAGGTGGCACCCGACCCCGGAAACCCGGATAATGCACAAAAGCCGGACGGGCCTCCCCGTTCGGCTTTTTCCGTGTCTGGGCCTTCCATCGCCGGCTGCTCCCCGTTTGGAGCCGCCCTCCAGGTGCTGGCCAGCCCCGCCACGGTTTACCCGTCCGCGGCCCCGATGGCCGCAACATATGAGGAGCCCGTCATGGGTCAGTCTGTCGTAGTGCTTGGTGCCCAGTGGGGCGATGAAGGCAAGGGCAAGATCGTCGATCTGCTCACTGAGGAAATCGGCGCCGTCGTGCGCTTCCAGGGCGGCCACAACGCCGGCCACACTCTGGTCATCAACGGCAAGAAGACCGTCCTGCACCTGATCCCGTCGGGCATCCTGCGTGACGACGCGCTGTGCCTGATCGGCAACGGCGTGGTGATCTCGCCGGCCGCGCTGCAGAAGGAAATCGCCGAGCTGGAAGCCTCCGGCGTGGAAGTGCGTTCGCGCCTGAAGATCTCCCCGGCCGCGCCGCTGATCATGCCGTACCACATCGCCCTGGACCAGGCGCGCGAGCGCGCCGCCGGCGGCAAGGCGATCGGCACCACCGGCCGTGGCATCGGCCCGGCCTACGAAGACAAGGTGGCGCGCCGCGGCATCCGCATCGCCGACCTGCATTACCCGAAGCAGCTGGAAGAACTCCTGCGCACTGCGCTGGATTACCACAACTTCGTGCTGACCAAGTATCTGAACACCGATGCGGTCGATTTCCAGAAGACCTTCGACGAAGCGCTGGCCTTCGGCGAATACGTGCAGCCGATGAAGTCCGACGTGGCCGGCATCCTGCACGACCTGCGCAAGCAGGGTAAGCGCGTGCTGTTCGAAGGTGCGCAGGGTGCGCTGCTGGATATCGACCACGGCACCTACCCGTACGTCACCAGCTCCAACACCACCGTCGGCGGTGCACTGGCCGGTTCCGGCGTCGGCGCCGATTCGATCGACTACGTGCTGGGCATCGCCAAGGCCTACGCGACCCGTGTCGGTGGTGGCCCGTTCCCGACCGAGCTGGACGACGAAGTCGGCCAGGGCATCCGTGACCGCGGCGCCGAGTACGGTGCCTCGACCGGCCGTCCGCGTCGTTGCGGCTGGATGGACATCGTCGCGCTGAAGCGCGCCGTGGCCATCAACGGCATCAGCGGCCTGTGCATCACCAAGCTGGACGTGCTGGACGGCATGGAAAAGCTGAAGGTCTGCATCGCCTACGAATACAACGGCAAGCGCACCGAGTACGCGCCGCTGGATGCGCAGGGCTGGGAAGAGTGCACCCCGGTGTACCTGGAGTTCCCGGGTTGGAGCGAGAACACCCACGGCATCACCAACTGGGACGACCTGCCGCCGGCCGCCCGTGCCTACCTGCGTTCGCTGGAAGAGCTGGCCGGCTGCCCGATCAGCATCGTCTCCACCGGCCCGGACCGCGACCACACCATGGTCCTGCAGGATCCGTTCGCCTGAGTGAGTGACCGGTAGCGCTGGGCCATGCCTGGCGTCGCTGCAAGAAGAAGCCCCGCGAACGCGGGGCTTTTTCGTTACTGTGTCGCCAGTGCCGGCGAGGAAGCGAAGCGATGACCAGGATGTCAGCGTGAAAGGCGAGACCGTGGTGCGGATCACCCTATGGGTGTTGTGGAGCCTGTGGGGCATCGCCTGCGCGGTTCTGGCGCTCGGCGCCATCGCCAACCATCTGGCCTCGCGCACCCAGACCCTGCCGCTGCTGCTGAGCCCCGGCGCGACGGCTGAGGTGACGGTCTACCGCTTCATCGATGACCAACTGCGGCTGCGCCTGCGGTATGCCGCAGACGGTATTGAGGCTGACCCTGAAGTGCTGCTGCGCATCGATACTCCCACCGATCATGGAGACTTCCGCGCAGCAGAGCGTTCGGGAGTGGCCGGGCAGGGTGTCAACCGCAGGCTGGCATCGGTTGAGTCCAGCGGGCTCATGGCGTCCTACTTTGGATATGGCCGCGGCGATGCATTGCCACGCGGACGCTCATGGCTGCGGGTAACCGTACTGGAGGTGGACCCGGCGCTGGCGGGCAGGGCGGCCGTGATCGAGCTGCAGCCCCCACTGGACCTGCTGAAGCTGACCGACCTGGACTACGTCTGGCTGTGGCCGTTCTTCTTCTGGAAGGTGGTGGCGCTGTTCCTGCTGATTCCGGGGGCTGCCTTGGCGGTGTTCACGTTCACCTTGCGGCGCTGGCAGCGCCGGGCGTCGAAGCAGCCGATTTCAGCAGCGGATACGGGTTGATCGATTCCCCCTTCCACCACTGCTTCTCCGGCCCCAGTACGTGTACTTCGAAATGCAGGTGCGGGGCCTGCGCGCTGGCATTACCGGTGCTGCCCACATAACCAATCACATCCCCGCGTTTGATCACCTGCTTTTCGCTCAGGCCATCGGCATAGCGCTGCAGGTGCGCGTAGTAGTAGCACCAGCGTCCGCTGGGCTCGAACTGGTAGATGGTCAGCCCACCGCGCTTGCTGTCGAACAGTTTCTCCACCGTGCCGTCGGCCACCGCGAGTACCGGCGTCCCGGCATCGGCCATGATGTCGATTGCATCGTGCACGCGGCCCTCGCTGCGTGCATCGGTGAAGGTGTCGCGCAACTGCGAGGGAAGTACGCCTTGCACCGGCAGCAGCAGACCGTCCGGTGCTGCGTCGACGCTGGCCGGCAGCGACGCGCGTGGTGTAGCCGCTTCCGCCGTCGGCGTTGCCATCACGGTGAGCGGCGTTGCAGGCGTGGACACCGCCGTAGTTTCAGCGGCATCGCGGCGCAGCCACCAGCCCAGCCCCAGTCCCAGCACTACACCGATCACGATCAGCTGCGAAAGACGCATCGGCTCACTCCTGCATCACCACGGGGACGGAGGTATCCACCGCATCGGCCACGCGCAGCGCATCCCAGTTGGTCATGCGCACGCAGCCATGCGATTCGGTCTTGCCCACGTGGCTGGGTTCGGGCGTGCCGTGCAGGCCGTAATGCGGCTTGGACAGGTCGATCCAGACCCGGCCCACGGGATTGTTCGGGCCGGGCGGCAGCGTGGCCTTCTTCTCGCCCTTGCGCGCATCCCAGAACAGCTTGGGGTTGTAGTGGAACGGCGGGTCGCGATAGACGCCGAGAATCTTCCATTCGCCGATCGGCAGCGGATCGTGCTGGCTGCCCGAAGACACCGGTACCTGCGCGATCACCTTGCCTGCTGCATCGAGCAGTTGCAGAGTGGAATCGGATTTGTCGACCACCACCTTGGCCGCCTTCGGCAGCGGCGCCGGGGTGATGTTCGGCACCTGGATGCGGCTGCCGGCCATGCCCAGGTCGACGCCGGGGTTGAGCGCCTTCAGCAGTTCCGGCGAGGCATGGAAGCGCTCGCCGAGCGATTCCTCCACGCTGCCGTAGCCCAGCGCCTTCAGCTTGGCCTGTGCGGCCGGCCCTTTCGGAACCGGCTGGAACGGGCCGGCCACGTCCTCGGCGGTCAACGTGTAAGTGGCAAGCGGTGTGGTCGCATCGGCCTGCAGTGCTTTCCAGGTGGCATCGTCCAGCTCTCCGCTCACTGTCAGGCCGTGGGCCGCCTGGAAGCCTGCCACGGCCCGGCGCTGATTGCTGCCGACTTCACCGTCGATCTCGCCCGGGGAGAAATTGGCGCGATCCAGAAGCACCTGGGCGTGCAGTGGCGAGCGCGCCGCGGTATCGGGTCCGGCCTTCTCGGCAATGGGCTCCGGCAGCTGGACCGGCGGCGGCACCTGCGCGAAGGCGGGGGACATCAGCAAGGACAGGGCGAGCAGGGCGGGGCGACATACGGGCATGGAGATCTCCGGCAGATGGCAGCTCCACCCTGCCCGGAGAGGCTGCGCAGCCCCCGTGAAAGCAACCTGATGCCGGCATGAGCAGTGCGGTCCCGGCGTGGCCCCGGCCCTTGTCGCAGAAGCGCCGTGCGTGGCATCACCAAGGTGAACGGCTGCCGACGCCCGTGCACGTTGCCGATCAAGAATGCCGGCGGCGCGGCCGATAGGGGCGCATCCCCCCGTTTTGGATGTACCGATGAACTACTTGAGGAATGTCAGGGTTGCCTGGCGTCTTGGGCTGGGCTTTGGCCTGCTGTTGTTGCTGGTTGCCGCCGTGGTGGCCACCGGCGCCACCGCCAGTGTCGTGCAGAAGCGCGCGATGCAGCAGGTGGTCGACGTCAGCGTGGCCAAGGTGCGCCTGTTGTCGCAGATGCTCGATGCCAACAACCAGATGATGGTGGTGCGCCGCGAGATGCTGATCCGTCAGGGCGAAGACCGCGGCAGCGACGAGCAGCGCATCGCCGATCTGGTCAAGCGCTATGAGGCCAGCTGGACCAGCTACCAGGCACTGCCCAGCGACGCCGACGGCAAGGCCATTGCCGAAGCCATCGCGGCCAAGCGTGCCATTGCGCGCCCGCTCAACAAGCAGACCAGCGAACTGATGGAGCAGGGCGATTATCCCGGCGCGGTGGCGCTGACCCTGGGCCCGGTCCAGGAAGCGGCCAATGGCTGGAACAAGGCGCTGTCCGATGGCGTGGACTTCGAAGAGAAGGAAAGCCGCGATGCGGCCGCCGAGGCGATCCGCCTGGGCGAGCGCAGCCTGCTGCAGCTGCTGGTGCTGGGCGGCGTCGCGCTGCTGGTGGGCATCGGTGCCTCGGTGATGATCGGCCGCAGCCTGACCGGGCCGCTGGCGCGTGCGGTGAACCTGGCCGAGCGCCTGTCCAAGGGCCAGCTGGACCAGGAATTCCGCCTGGGTGGGCGTGATGAACTAACCCAGCTGGGCGAAGCGATGGCCAGCGTGCGGCAGAGCGTGCAGGCGGCGATCGGCGCGCAGCTGCAGATGGCCGAGCAGCATGAGGCCGGCGCGATCCGCTATCGCATGGACGCCAGTGCGTTCCCCGGTGATTTCGGGCGCATGGTGCAGGCCACCAACAGCCTGGTGGAGTCGCACGTGCAGGTGGAACTGCTGATGGCTGAGGTGATGCAACGTTACGCCATCGGTGACCTCAGCCGCGACCTGCCGGACTACCCGGGCGAGAAGGGCACGCTGACCCGCACCCTGGCTGCGGTGAAGCAGAGCCTGATGGCGATCAACGCGCAGATCGATGAACTGGCCCGCGCCGCGCGTGCCGGTGACTTCAGCATGCGTGGCGATGCCACTGGGTTCCAGTTCCAGTTCAAGGCGATGGTCGAGCACCTCAACGGCATGATGGCCAGTTCGCAGGCCAGCATCGCCGATGTCTCCGACGTGCTGCGCGCGATCTCGCACGGCGACCTGACCGCACGCATGGATGGCGAGTACGACGGCGTGTTCGCCCGCATGCGCGACGACGCCAACACCACCACCGCGCAGCTGACCGGCATCGTGCGGGGCATCCAGGTGGCCGCCGACAGCATCAACAACGCTGCGCAGGAACTGGCTGCCGGCAACAACGACCTGTCGCGCCGCACCGAGCATCAGGCCGCCAACCTGGAAGAAGCGGCTGCGTCGATGGAGGAACTGACCTCCACCGTGCGCCAGAACGCCGAGCTGGCACGTCAGGCCGACAGCGAAGCGCATGCCGCCGGTGCCGCGGTGCGCGAGACCGAGCAGGCGATGGCACAGATGGCATCGGTCATGGGCGAGATCGATCAGTCGTCGGCTCGCATCTCGGAGATCTCCACGGTGATTGACGGCATCGCGTTCCAGACCAACATCCTGGCGTTGAATGCTGCAGTGGAAGCTGCGCGCGCAGGCGAGCAGGGCCGTGGTTTTGCCGTGGTCGCCAGTGAAGTGCGCACGCTCGCGCAGCGTGCCGGTGTCGCCGCCAAGGAGATCAAGGAGCTGATCGAAGACGCCGCTGCCAAGGTAAAGAGTGGCCTGGCGGTGACCGTTGAATCGGAGGCCGCGATCGCGCGCGTGGCCCAGGCCAGCTCGCGCACCACCCAGCTGATGAGCGACATCGCAGCGGCCAGCAAGGAACAGGCCGCCGGCATCGAGCAGGTCAACCAGGTGGTGGTGCAGATGGACCAGGTGACCCAGCAGAACGCCGCGCTTGTGGAAGAAGCCACTGCGGCGAGCCGCGCGCTGGAAGAACAGGCGCATGCACTGACCACGTCGGTGGCGGTATTCAAGGTAGAAGGCGCGGCGGTCTCTGCTGTGCCCCGTCGCGCAGCCTGAGCGGGCAGTGCAGCGACAGGAATACGGCCGCCTTGAGCGGCCGTATTTCGCTGGAAGGAGCCCGTCTACTGCTGAAGGCCGTGCTGACGCAGCCGAAGTTGCCGCATGGATGAGGACGCTCCCCCCCCTGACCGACGCTTCAGGCGCGCGCACGCGTACGCGTACGCGCAGCTTTCTTCGCCGCCGCCTTGCGCACGGTCTTCTTCGCGGCCCGCGTCTTGGCTGCCTTCTTTGCGGCGGCGCTCCGCGAGGCGGCCGTACCCGTCTTCCTGGCCGCAGCCTTCTTCGCCGTCTTCTTTGTGGCCTTCTTTGTCGCGGTCTTGCGAGCCGGTGCCTTCTTCGCCACCGCCTTCTTCGCAGGTGCCTTCTTCGCTGCCGTCGCCTTGGTCGTGGCCTTCTTTGTGGCCGACTTCCTGGCAGGCGCCTTCTTGGCAGCCTTCTTGCTGGTCGCCTTCTTCGCGCCCTTGCGGGCACTGCCGCTACGTTTGCCTCCACCGTCCTGCTTGTTCACGGTGGCCCAGGCAATGCGCTCGGCGGTGCCTTCACTCGCGCCGCGATCACGTTCGCTTTCCTCGATGTGCTCGGCCTGGCGCTTCTGTTTCTCGGTATATGCGGATTTGTCACCACGGGGCATGACGGATCTCCTGTCGTAGTAGTCAGGCCAGCAGGCGCAGCTTCGGTTCACGCGCCCATTGGCGGGTGGCGGCCGCCGCCAGGAAGGCCTTGGCGTCTTCCGCTTCGACGATGCCGGCATCGTTGCCGACCCGCGCCGCCTTCAGCAGCGTCTGGCCGCCTGCGTCGCTGGCGATGGCCTTCAGGTGCGCCCACGCCTGGCTGACGAATTCGACGGCTGCACTCTCTTTCGACAAGGCCTTCGCGGCTTCCGGGCTGAGCACCACGGCCACCGCATCGAACACAGCCGATGGCGTGCCCGCCAGTTGCCCATCCGCCGTCTGCATCGCCCCATCGCTCAGCGTGGCGCCGCCTACTTTGGGCGCGACCAGCTTTACGTCTGCACCCGCCTTCCGGGCCGCTTTGCTCAGGCTGGCCATCACGCGCGCGTCGGAGCCCTCATCAAACAGGATGCCGATGCTGCGCCCTTGCAGGGTGGGCTTGTTGCGCCCGATCACGCGCACCTCGGGAGCGGCAGGCATGTCCTGCACCGGCGTGGCGGTCGGCGCGGGGTCGGGCAGTGCAGGCAACGCGAGCCCATCAGCTACGCGCTGCGCCAGTGATTCGTCGATGTTGCGCAGGTGGCTGACGGTACGCTCCCGCACCTTCAGCGTTTCCACCTTGGACAACTCGAACACCAGCGCCGATGCCAGGTGCGCCTGCTCCGGCTTTTCCAGGCTCCGGAAGAACATGCGGGCCTGGCTGTAGTGGTCGGCGAAACTCTCCGCGCGGGTGCGACCCTTGCGACCATCGTCGGCGCTGGCATGGCTGCGGAATCCGGCAGGCGTCTCGCGCGGGGTGTCCTCCTGCAGCGAACTGGGATCGTAGGCCACCCGGCCCTTGGGCACCTGCATCTGCATGTGGCCGTCGCGCTGATGATTGGCAAACGGGCACTTGGGCGCATTCACCGGGATCTGGTGGAAGTTCGGGCCGCCCAGGCGCAGCAGCTGGGTGTCCAGATAGGAGAACAGGCGCCCCTGCAGCAGCGGGTCGTTGCTGAAGTCGATGCCCGGCGGCACGTTGGCCGGGCAGAACGCCACCTGTTCGGTCTCGGCGAAGAAGTTGTCCGGCCAGCGGTCCAGCACCATGCGCCCGATGACCTGCAACGGCACCAGCGATTCGGGAATGATCTTGGTCGGGTCCAGATGATCGAACGGGAATGCGTCGGCCTCTTCTTCAGTAAACAGCTGCACTCCCAGTTCCCATTCGGGAAAGTCGCCGCGCTGGATGGCCTCGAACAGGTCGCGGCGATGGAAGTCATTGTCGGCCGACTGCAGTTTCAACGCTTCGTCCCAGACCGTGGACTGGATACCCAGCTTGGGCCGCCAGTGGAACTTGACGAAGGTCGACTCTCCCGCCTCGTTCAGCAGGCGGAAGCTGTGCACACCGAAGCCTTCGATCATCCGCAGCGAACGCGGTATGGCGCGGTCGCTCATCGCCCACATGATCATGTGCATCGACTCGGGCATGAGCGAGATGAAATCCCAGAAGGTGTCGTGGGCCGTGGCGGCCTGCGGAAACGCACGGTCCGGTTCCATCTTCACTGCGTGCACCAGGTCCGGGAATTTCATGGCGTCCTGGATGAAGAACACCGGAATGTTGTTGCCAACCAGATCCCAGTTGCCCTCCTTGATATAGAACTTGACCGCGAAGCCGCGCACATCGCGGGGGGTATCCACCGAGCCCGCGCCGCCGGCTACCGTCGAGAAACGGGTGAACACGGGCGTCCTGACGCCTACCTCGGTCAGGATGCGCGCGCGGGTATGGGCGGCCAGTGACCGGGTCAGCTCGAAGTAGCCGTGTGCTGCGCTGCCACGTGCGTGCACGATGCGCTCGGGAATGCGTTCGTGATCGAAGTGGGTGATCTTCTCGCGCAGGATGAAGTCCTCCAGCAGCGTGGGCCCTCGGGGCCCCTGCCGCAGGGAGTTCTGGTTGTCCGCCACCGGGATGCCCTGATCGGTGGTCATCACCGGATGGGTGCCCCCGGCCTGCTGGTGCAGTTCATCGCCATCGCCCCGGCGGTGGTTTTCGGCAGGGGCGGTTGCGCGCTTGCCGGTCGGCTTGCTGGCGGCCATTGACGTTGGCTCCGGATCATCAGAAGGAACCACGACACTGGAACCAGCCCCGTTAAACCGAGGTCCGGCAGAGGTGAACGTACAGGCAAAAGCAGGCTCGGGTATGCTTGCTGCATGCGAGTCGAGCCCGCCGACATCGAAGCCCTGTTCGACGCCATCCCGGATGTGCTGTTTTTCATCAAGGACCTTCAGGGGCGTTACACCCACGTCAACCAGACCATGCTGCGGCGGCTGGGCCTGCGCGCGCGCAAGGACGTGATCGGGCGTACCGCGGCCGAGATCTACCCGACCGGGCTCAGTGCGGACTACGTCGACCAGGATGCCCGCGTGCTGTCCGGCGAGGTGATCGAGAACCTGATGGAGCTGCACCTGTTCGCCAACCGCGAACCGGGCTGGTGCCTGACCTGCAAGCGCCCGCTGGTGGTCGATGGGGCCATCGAGGGCCTGATCGGCATTTCCCGCGACCTCGGCCAGAAGGACAGCCTCGGTACCCAGTACGAGCAGCTACGGCTGGCCCTGGCCCACCTCAATGCGCACTACGCCGAGAACGTGCGCATGCAGACCCTGCTGGACATCACCGGCTTTTCGCTGTCCAAGCTGGAGCGTAGCTTCCGCAAGGTGTTCCAGATGACCCCGCAGCAGGTGCTGACCCGGCTGCGGATCCAGATGGCCATGCACCTGCTGCACGGCGACGACAGCATCGCCTGCATCGGCCAGGCCTGCGGTTTCAGCGACCAGAGCGCCTTTACCCGCAAGTTCAAGGCTGAAACCGGTTTCTCGCCGCGCGCCTACCGCGCCCGCATCGGCGGCAGTGTCGGCGAGCCCGCGCTGGCCTGAGCCGCCTGCTGCGCTGTGCCTATCCCCGCAGGCATGGGACAGGGTAAGGTGTCGCCCCTGTAGCCCGCCGCCAGCCCTGCCGATGCCCAACTCGATTCCGACTGCTTCGCCGTCCCGCCTCGGACATTCGCTCAAGCCCCGCCAGTTGATCATGATGGGCCTGGGCAGCGCCATCGGCGCTGGCCTGTTCCTCGGCTCGGGCGTGGGTGTGCAGGCGGCCGGCCCGGCGGTTCTGGTGTCGTATCTGGTGGCCGGCGCGCTGGTGATCATCGTGATGAACGCACTGGGCGAGATGGCGGCGGCCAAACCGACCAGCGGCGCGTTCTCGGTGTATGCAGCCGACGCCATGGGCGCCACCGCCGGCGCCACGGTCGGCTGGTTGTGGTGGGTGCAGCTGGTGATCGTAATCGCCGCCGAGGCGGTGGGCGCGGCCGGGTTGCTGGCCACGGTCTGGCCTGCGGTGCCGGTACCGATGGCAGCGTTGGCCTTCATGCTGTTCTTCACCGCAATCAACCTGCTCGGGGTGAAGAACTTCGGCGAGTTCGAATTCTGGTTCGCCATCCTCAAGGTCGCGGCGATCCTGGCCTTCATCGCCATCGGCGTGGCGCTGCTGATGGGCTGGCTGCCGCAGGTGACCTCGCCGGGCCTGAGCAACTTCACCGAACACGGCGGCTTCGCACCCAAGGGTCTGGCCGGTATCGGTGCCGCGCTGCTGGTGGTGGTCTTCGCCTTCGGTGGTACCGAGATCGTGGCCGTTGCGGCGGCGGAGACCGAAGATCCGGAGCGCAGCATCGCCCGTGCCATCCGCACCGTGGCGTGGCGCATCCTGGTGTTCTACATCGGCTCGCTGAGCGTGATCATCGCCGTAGTGCCGTGGACCAGCGAGGCGCTGAAGTCGCCGTTCGCCGCCGTGCTGGATATCGCCCGTATTCCGGGTGCCGGCACTGCCATCACCCTGATCGCGGTGATCGCGCTGCTGTCGGCGCTCAATGCCAACCTCTACGGCGCCTCGCGCATGATGTACTCGCTGGCGCAGCGCCGTGAAGCGCCGGCCGTACTGGGCTGGACCGATCCGCGCCAGGTGCCGGTGATCGCCGTGCTGGCCAGCGTGCTGTTCGGCTTCGCCGCCACCGTGATGGAACTGCTGTTTCCGGACCGGGTGCTGCCGGTACTGCTGAACATCGTCGGTTCCACCTGCCTGCTGGTGTGGACGCTGTCGCTGGTCTCGCAGCTGGTGCTGCGCCGCCGCGCCGATCGCCTGGGCACTCGCCTGCCGTTCCGCATGGCCGGTTTCCCGTGGCTGACCTGCTGCGCGCTGGCGATCCTGGCGCTGATCTTCGGCCTGCTGCTGAGCGAGGCGCACACCCGCCTGCAGTTCCTGTCGATGGTGGCGCTGACCGCCACGATCGCCGCTGGCAGCGCCATCGCGCGGCGCATGCGCGAGGCGTGATTCTGTAGAGCCGACCCACGGTCGGCTGCTGTTCGCGTGGCCGCCAGCCGAGCATGGGCTCGGCTCTACAACAGGCATACATCCGCCGTGCCATCCTGATCGCGTGGGCCGCCAGCGGCCCGTCGACCGGGAGTACCGCATGCTGCGCAGCCGTCCTTTCCTGATGTTCACCGGCCAGGCCGAGGCCGCCCTGGCCCTGTACGCCGAAGCCTTCGCCGATTTCCGCCTGCTGGCCCTGCAGCGCCACCCCGAGGGCGCCGGTGCCGGTGTGCCCGGGCAGGTCCGCCAGGCCATCTTCCTGCTGGGCGGCACCCACTACCTGTGCTTTGACAGCCTGGACGTGCACGACTTCACCTTCAGCCCGTCGATCTCGCTGTTCGTCGAGTGTTCCGGTGCCGAGCAGTTCGAGCGCGCCGCGCGTGTGCTGGGCGAGGGCGGCCACTGGTTGATGCCGGTGGGCGACTATGACTTCAGCAACCGCTACGGCTGGGTGCAGGATCGCTTCGGCGTGTCGTGGCAGTTGAGCCTGGGGCAGATGCCGGACCCGTGATCGGATGTTTGTGGGTGTGGACTTTGGTCCACACACCCTCATGAAAACGGCCCGCTTGCGCGGGCCGTTCTCTTTACCGATGCAGCGAGGAATCAAGCCTCGACTTCATCATCCTTGTAGGCATCGACCGGAATGCAGGCGCACATCACGTTCTTGTCGCCGTACACGTTGTCCACGCGCGCCACCGGCGGCCAGTACTTGCTCTGCTTCAGGCTGGCCAGCGGGAATGCAGCCAGTTCACGCGGGTAGGCGTGGGTCCACTCGCTGGCGGTCACCGCGGTGGCGGTGTGCGGCGCGTTCTTCAGCGGGTTGTCCTCGCGGTCCAGGCGGCCGTCTTCGATCGCGGTGATCTCCTCGCGGATCTGGATCATCGCGTCGATGAAGCGATCCAGCTCGTGCAGCGATTCGCTCTCGGTCGGCTCGACCATCAGCGTGCCGGCCACCGGGAAGCTCAGGGTCGGGGCGTGGAAGCCGAAGTCGATCAGGCGCTTGGCCACGTCCTCGGCGCCGATGCCGCTGGTCTTCTCCAGCGGGCGCACGTCCAGGATGCACTCGTGTGCCACCAGGCCGTTGCGGCCGGTGTACAGGGTCTTGAAGTGCGGGGCCAGGCGCTTGGCGATGTAGTTGGCGTTGAGCTGCGCGACCTGGGTGGCCTTGCGCAGGCCGTCGCGGCCCATCATCGCGATGTACATCCAGCTGATCGGCAGGATCGAGGCGCTGCCGAAGCTGGCCGCGCTGACCATGCCGACCGGGCCGTTGTCACCCAGCTTGCCCGGCAGGAACGGCGCCAGGTGCTCCTTGACCGCGCACGGGCCAACGCCCGGGCCGCCACCGCCGTGCGGGATGCAGAAGGTCTTGTGCAGGTTCAGGTGCGAAACGTCCGAACCCCACTTGCCCGGCTTGGCCACGCCGACCAGGGCGTTCATGTTGGCACCGTCGGTGTACACCTGGCCGCCGTGCTTGTGGATGATCTCGCAGATCTCCACCACCTCTTCCTCGAACACGCCGTGCGTGGACGGGTAGGTCATCATGATCGCGGCCAGGCGGTCGCTGTACTTCTCGGCGTTGAGGCGGATGTCCTCGACATCGACGTTGCCGTTGGCATCGGTCTTGGTCACCACCACCTTCATGCCGCACATCTGTGCCGAAGCCGGGTTGGTGCCGTGTGCCGAATCCGGGATCAGGCAGATGTCACGGTGATCTTCGCCGCGCGAACGGTGGTAGGCGCCGATCGCCAGCAGGCCGGCGTACTCGCCCTGCGCGCCGGAGTTCGGCTGCAGGCTGACCGCGTCGTAGCCGGTGCATTCGACCAGCATCGCTTCCAGCGTGTCGATCAGTTCCTTGTAGCCCAGCGCCTGGTCGGCCGGCACCAGCGGGTGGATCTGCGAGAACTCCGGCCAGGTCACCGGGATCATCTCGGCGGTGGCGTTGAGCTTCATGGTGCACGAGCCCAGCGGGATCATCGTGCGGTCCATCGCCAGGTCCTTGTCGGCCAGCGAACGCAGGTAGCGCAGCAGTTCGTGCTCGCTGTGGTGGGTGTTGAACACCGGATGGGTCAGGAACGCGGACTGGCGCAGCAGGCCGGTCGGCAGCGCGTCGGCGGTGCTGGCATCCAGCGCGTCGACATCCAGCGAAGCACCGAACACCGCAGCCACGGCGACGATGTCGGCGCGGGTGGTGGTCTCGTCCAGGCTGATGCCGACCGAGTCGCTGTCGATCGCGCGCAGGTTGTAACCGGCGGCGCGTGCCTTGGCATGGATTTCATCGGCATGCACGCCGGTGACGTGCAGGGTGTCGAAGAAGTCACCACCGACCTGCACGCCGGCATTGCGCAGCGCTGCGGCCAGGATCGAGGCCAGGCGATGGGTGCGACGGGCAATGCGGGTCAGGCCGTCCGGGCCGTGGTACACGGCGTACATCGAGGCCATCACGGCCAGCAGTACCTGCGCGGTACAGATGTTGGAGGTGGCTTTCTCGCGGCGGATATGCTGCTCGCGGGTCTGCAGAGTGAGGCGGTAGGCCGGGTTGCCCTGGGCGTCGATCGAGACGCCGATCAGGCGGCCCGGCATCGAGCGCTTGTAGGCGTCACGGCAGGCCATGAAGGCCGCGTGCGGGCCACCGAAGCCGAACGGCACGCCGAAACGCTGGCTGTTGCCGACCACGATGTCCGCGCCCCATTCGCCCGGGGCGGCCAGCAGGGTCAGGGCCAGCAGGTCGGTGGCCACGGCCACCAGGCCGCCGCGCGCGTGCACGGCATCGACCAGCGCCTTGTAGTCGCCGACCTGGCCGAAGGTATCCGGGTACTGCAGCAGCAGGCCGAAGGCTTCCGCTTCCAGTGCTTCGGCCGGGGTGCCGACGCGCAGCACGATGCCCATGGGCTCGGCGCGGGTGCGCAGCAGTTCCAGGGTCTGCGGGTGCACGGCGTCGTGCACGAAGAAGATGTCCGACTTCGACTTGGCCGAACGCTTGGCCAGGGTCATCGCTTCAGCGGCGGCGGTGGCTTCGTCCAGCAGCGAGGCGTTGGCGATTTCCATGCCGGTCAGGTCGGCGCACAGGGTCTGGAAGTTGATCAGCGCTTCCATGCGGCCCTGCGAGATTTCCGCCTGGTACGGAGTGTAGGCGGTGTACCAGGCCGGGTTTTCCAGGATGTTGCGCAGGATCACGTTCGGCGTGTGGGTGCCGTAGTAGCCCTGGCCGATGAAGCTGCGCAGCACGGTGTTCTTGTCGGCGATCGCACGGATCTTCGCCAGTGCCTGTACTTCGGTCATCGACTCCGGCAGCGCCAGCGGCGCCGGCGACTTGATCTTGGCCGGCACGATGGCATCGGTCATGCCATCCAGCGACGCGTGGCCGACGACATCGAGCATCTGCGCGATCTCGGCATCGTTGGGGCCGATGTGGCGCTCGACGAACGCGTTGTGGTGCTCGAGCTCACGCAGGGAAGGGGTGTTCTGGGACATGGCGAAGGATCCGTCAGGAAAGGGCACACGCACGGGCACAAGCCGCCGGTCGGCGGTCTGCGGGGCGCCCCTCTGTCCTTTTGCCTGAGAGTTTAAAAGCGCAGAAAACCGCAGCTTCGTGCCCCTTCGGCGCCGGATCGAACCGGTCTCTCCAGAGTTGTGTTACGGGTGGTATCGGGCCTGAGCGATTACGGGCGTTGCGCCTTCGGCAGCGGTGTTCCGCTTCTCCCACCGTGTTGCCCGCTGATTATAGCCCGTTGCGGGCCCGCCGGCCGCCTCCAGGCATGCCCGCCACGCCTGAATGGCCGATGGCCCGGCCGTGCGTTTTGTGCACCGCTGCATGGCATCGAGCGCAATCCCCACCTATGATGGACGGATACCCGAATTCATCTGGCGCCGTCCCTGCAGAAGGGGACCGGCGCCCGCCGTGCGTGCCGCGCATGGCCCTGCCGGACGCCTTCCCCATGACCGCCGCCGTTGCCCCCTCCACCCGCCGCATGGCCCTGCTGCTCGCCGGCCTGGCCATGTTCGGTCCGTTCTCGATCGACACCATCTTCCCGGCGTTCCCGCAGCTGGCCCAGCGTCTGGCGGTGGACGAGGTGGCGGTGCAGCAGACCATCAGCGTGTACCTGCTGTTCTATGGCCTGATGAGCCTGGCGCACGGCCCGCTGTCCGACGCCTGGGGCCGCAAGTGGGTGATCCTCGGTGGCCTGGTGGTGTTCGTCGGCGCCTCGGTCGGCTGCGCGCTGTCCACCGACCTGACCACGCTGCTGGCGTTCCGCGCGCTGCAGGGCCTGTCGGCGGGTGTCGGCATGATCGTCGGCCGCGCGGTGATCCGCGATCTCTACCATGGCCACGACGCGCAGCGCCTGATGAGCCAGGTGTCGATGCTGTTCGGCATCGCCCCGGCCATTGCACCGATCATCGGTGGCTGGATCCTGCTCAGTGGCGCCGGCTGGCCGCTGATCTTCTGGTTCCTGGTGGTGTTCGGGCTGGTCCTGCTGGCGGCCACCGCGCGCTACCTGCCGGAGACCCATCCGGTTGAAGCACGCGTGCCGTTGTCGCCGCGCACGTTGATGCGTGATTACGTGCGTATCGGCTTCAACCCGCGCTTCCTGCGCCTGGCGTTGGCCGGCAGCATCGGCTTCGGTGGCATCTTCCTGTACATCTCCTCGGCGCCGGTGTTCGTGATGCAGCACCTGCATCTGGGCGAGGGCGGTTTCGCCTGGTTGTTCATCCCCACCATCGGCGGCATGACCACAGGTTCGTTCCTGTCCGGGCGCATGGCCGGGCACAGCACACCGACGCGGCAGGTGGCCCTCGGCTTTACCTTGTGTGCGGTCTCTGCCGTGTTGAACATCGGCTACGTCAGCCTGGCGCCGCAGTTCGCGCTGCCGTGGGCGGTGATGCCGATCTTCCTGGGCGGCATGGGCATGGCGCTGATCTTCCCGATCCTGGCGCTGGCGGTGCTGGACATGTATCCGCACCAGCGCGGACTGGCCTCGTCGCTGCAGGCCTTCGTGCAGCTGATGATCAGCACGGTGGTGGCCGGTGTGGTGTCGCCGCTGCTCAGCGCCAGCCCGCTGCATCTGGCGCTGGGCCAGGCCGCGTTCTTTGGTGCCGGCTTCGTGTTCTGGTACTGGGAACACCAGCGTGAACGCGCGGCGCAGGCGGCCTGCACGGGCCATTGAGCAGCGCGCAGGGGTAGGGCGGGCCGCGATGCCCGCAACGCTTGCGACAAGGGACGACAGGACTAGGCTGGGCATTCCAGCCAGCCGGTGCGTGGATGCACGACAGCCAGCCGATCCGATGTCGTTGCATGAGGTTCCCCATGGCTGCGCAGCAGACCTACCGCCTGTTCGAGGTGGCGCTGAAGGAGCGCCGCGTTCTTTCCCCTTCCCTGGACCGCATGGTGTTCACCGGTGCCGACGTGGCGCGGATGAAAACCGAAGGCCCGGACCAGCGCATCAAGGTGTTCTTCCCCTTGCCCGGCCAGGATGTGCCGCAGGTCCCCAGCGGTGACGACTGGTACCCGCGCTACCGGGCGCTGCCGGACGATCAGCGCCCACCGATGCGTACCTACACCATCCGCCAGTTGCGGGCCGAGCAAGGCGAGGTCGATGTCGATTTCGTCATCCATGGCGAAACCGGCCCCGCTTCGCGCTGGGCCATGCACGCCCGCCCCGGCGACCGCGTGGTGCTGCTGGCCCCGGACGCCGACTGTGCCGAGAGCAGCCAGGGCTGGGAGTGGAAGCCACCGGCCGGTGTCGGCCAGGTGCTGCTGGTGGCCGATGAAACCGCGTTGCCTGCGGTGGCCGGCATCCTTGAGGAACTGTCGGCCATGGTCGACCCACCGCGCACGCTGGCGCTGCTGGAGGTAGCGCAGGCCGCTGATGCAGTGCACCTGAAGGCGCCCTCCAGCGCCGAGCTGGTCTGGCTGCCGCGCGGGCAGGCCGCCTACGGACAGCCGTTGCTGCAGGCGGTGCAGGCGCGGCTGGCAGCGGCCTCGAGCGTGGCCGCTGGCGACGAACTGGAAGAAATCGACGTTGACGCGCAGATCCTCTGGGAACAGGCCGATGCCAGTGTGGCCGGGCCGCTGTATGCCTGGGTGGCGGGCGAGGCGGGGGCGGTGATGGCGATCCGCCGCCACCTGGTGCGCGATTGCGGGCTGGACCGCCGCGCGATCACCTTCATGGGCTACTGGCGGCATGGCAAGGTGCTGGACTGACCGGACGGGATCGAGCACGCGTGAAGCAGCGCTGCGGGCGGGGTGCGCTATCCTTGCGCCCCCCTTCGCAGCGGTACCGCACCATGTCCACCAGCTCCAAGACCCGCCGCGACCAGCGCCGTCGCCAGGAAAAGCAGGCCGCCAACAAGGCCGCCGCGCAGGCGTCGCCGGTGGAACCGCATGCCGAACTGCGCGACGCGCAGCGCACCCTGCTGGCCGGTGTCGTGCGCCGCGACGGTGAATGGGTGCTGGGCATGGACGGCCGCATCGCGGGCCACAGCGAGAGCGCTGCGCAGGTGCTGGCGCTGATCATGCAGGCCGGTGAGCTGCACGAGCGCAAGGGCACGCCGGTGCGCCTGATGTACTCCGATGCGCTGCGTGATGCGGCGCAGGCCGAAGCCAAGGAGAAGGGCCAGACCTTCGAGGAATTCAAGGCCGAACTTGCCGCGGCAATGGCCGCGAAGAAGAACAGCTGATCGCGCCCAATCTGTAGAGCCGAGCCGTGCTCGGCTCTACAACACGGAGAAGGGGCGGATCCTCGCGGACCCGCCCCTTTTCTCATTTCGCCGCCGGGGCCGCGTTGGCCTGCCAGCCGCACATCTGGCCTTCGTTCTGCTGCTTCAGCCACTCGTTGACTGGGGTGAAGTACTCGATCATCGGGCCGGCATCGAGCTTGTCGGTGCCGGTCAGCTCCTTCAGCGTGGCCTGCCACGGCTGGCTGGAACCCTTGCTCAGCATTGCCCAGTACTTCTGGCCGGCTTCCTTGTTGCCGTAGAAGGTGCACTCATGCAGCGGTCCCTTGTAGCCGGACGCGTCGCACAGGCCCTTGTAGAACTGGAACTGCAGGATGCGCGCCAGGAAGTAGCGGGTGTACGGGGTGTTGCCCGGCACGTGGTACTTCGCGCCCGGATCGAAGAATTCTTCGCCACGGGTGCTGGCCGGGGCCACGCCCTGGTACTTGGCCTTCAGGTCCCACCACGCCTTGTTGTAGTTGTCGGCGGTGATCGAACCGTCGAACACGCCCCAGCGCCAGCGGTCGATCATCAGCCCGAACGGCAGGAACGATACGCCCGACAGCGCCATGCGCATCTGGTTGTTGATGACCGCCTCGCGGCTTTCGGTCGGTGCATCGACCAGGCCGATCGAGCTGAGGTACTTGGGCGTCATCGCCAGCACGATGGTGTCGCCGATCGCTTCATGGAAGCCATCGTTGGCACCGCCCTGGAACAGCGGCGGCAGCGGGTTGTAGGCCAGGTCGTAATAGATGTGGCCCAGCTCGTGGTAGATGGTGGTGAAGTTCTCTTCGTTCGGCTTGATGCACATCTTGGTGCGCACGTCGCCTTCCATGTTCATGTCCCAGGCGCTGGCGTGGCAGACCACGTCGCGGTCGTCGGGCTTGATGAACTGGGTTTTTTCCCAGTACGACTGCGGCAGCGACGGCATGCCCAGCGACACGTAGAAGTCCTGCGCGCGCTCGGTCATCTGCTTGGCGGTACGCAGTTCGGCCTCGCGCTGCGCCTTGTACTGGGCGGCGACGTTGGCGTCCTTGCCGGCCTTGGCCAGCGCCGCGCTCAGGTTGGTCTGGTACTGCTTCTCCAGTGCCGCGGTGATGTCCAGGCTGCCGGCGCCCGGGTAGGGTTCCAACTGGTCCCACAGGTTGGACCAGTCCTGCTGCCACATGTTGCCCAGCAGGTGCGCGGCGATCAGGCCATTGCCCACTTCGGCCTTGTTCTTGCCGTAAGTCTTGTCCAGCTTGCCGCGCGCGTAGCAGTGCAGCTGTTCGTACATCGGCTTGACCTGCTCCCACAGGCGATCGGTTTCAGGGCCGATCTGCTCCGGCGGCATGTCGTAGCCGCTGCGCCACATCTGCCCGGCATCGGTGAAGCCCATGCCCTTGGCGCCTTCGTTCACCAAACCGACGAACTTCTGGTAGTCGCCGCGCATGCTCTTGGTGGTGCTGTGCCAGCCCTGCCAGGCGTCGAGCTGTTTGTCGTAATCGCGGCTGCGTGCCAGCACCTGTTCCAGCTCGCCCAGCTGGCGGCAGGAGTTGGGATCGTTGGCGTCGGTGCAGTACTTGCCGGCACCGTAGCTGCCTTCCATGCGGGTGGCGATCTGGGTCAGCTCGGCCAGCTTGGCCGGATCGCGCGGCGCCGGCATCGAGGACATCAGCTTCAGCAGATGGATCGCGCGCTTGCTGTCCTCGCTCATCGGCTTGCCATCGAACTTGGCGGCCTGCTCGATCCAGCTGTTGAGCTGGGTCAGCGAGCGCTCGTTGGCCTTGGCCGCGATGCGTTCGGAATCACTGTTGATGTAGGTGGAGGACAGCCACTGCGCCGAGGTCATCTCCGGGTAGGCGGCCTTGAATTCGGCATTGATGCGGGCCACGAACTGGTCGGCGGTTTCACCGGCCGGGGCGCTGCTGCTGGCGGTATCGGTGCCTGGGGTGGGTTCCTTCTTGCAGGCGGCCAGGGCCAGCGTGGCGGCGGCGACTGCCGAGGCCAGCAGGAGATGACGATGTTTCACGGGCGGTCCTTGGGTGGTGAACGACGGCCGAAGGCTAGTGGGCAGGGCTTGCCACCGCAAGTGGCAAAGGTCGGCAGGGCTGCGCCCTGCACCCGCAGAGTCCTTCAAGCAACGGCAACGGCCGAAGCAACAGCAAGAGCGGGCTATCCGTGGGATGGCGGGGCGGTGTCGGAGTGCGGGGACGCCGCAAGTACGTCCCTGTAGGCTTGGCAGCCGCATCCATGCGGCTGACACCCCGCACTCCGACACCGCCCCACCTCTGACAGATCTCCGCGGCTGTTGGTGGGTGTCGACCTTGGTCGA
>NZ_JAOCCT010000039.1:0-49620 GCF_029840555.1 Stenotrophomonas sp. GD03877
CTTCGGTGGTTCCTGCCGGTTCACCCGCTCGCGGTGCAGCAGGTACAGCCCCGAGGCCACGATGATCGCCGCACCCACCCAGGTATAGCCGTCCGGCAGCTGGCCCCAGAAGGCCAGGTCCCAGCCGATCACCCAGACCAGGCCGCTGTACTCCAACGGCGCGATCATCGAGGCCTCGCCCAGCTGGAAGGCCTTGGTCAGGGCGATCTGGCCCAGTGCCCCAGCCAGGCCCATGCCAGCGATCAGCGGGGCATGTGCCAGCTGCAGCGGCACCCAACCGGGAATGGACAGCAGCCCGGCACCGATGGCCATGATCACCAGGAACCAGACCACCATCGACTGCGAGGTATCGGTGCGGGTCAGCAGGCTGACCGTGATCGCCGCCACGGCATAGGCCGTTGCCGCCGCCAGCACCATCAGGCCGGGCACCGAAATGAAGCCGTCCACGCCCGGCCGCAGCACCACCAGCACGCCCACCAGGCCGATGCCGATGGCGACCCAGCGCCGCGGCCCGACCCGCTCACCCAGCAACGGCACCGACAGCGCGGCAATCAGCAGTGGGGCAACGAAATAGATGGTGTAGGCGGTGGACAACGGCAGGTCGCGCAGGGCGAACACGAAGCAGCCGATCATCGCCATGCCCAGCCCGCCACGCAGCAGGTGCAGGCCCCAGCGGCGCGGGATCAGTGAGCGCGGGCCGGCGCTGACCAGCACCCAGACCAGCACGAACGGCAACGAGGCCGCACCGCGCAGGAAAGTCACTTCCAGCGTGGGATAGCTGGCCGACAGCTGCTTCATGCCAGCGTCCATCAGCGAGAAACAGGCGACCGCAGCGACCATCCAGGCCACCGCACGCGAAGGGGAGCGTTGCAGGTTCATGGCCCATTATCGCCGACCGCGCGCCCCGCCGGGCGCCGGGCATGGGCGCCGCGATAGAATGGCGGCCACTGAATTCCGCGGAGCCACGCCCATGCCTTCCTTCGACGTCGTGTCCGAAGTCGACACCCACGAGCTGACCAACGCCATCGACCAGGCCAACCGCGAACTGGCCACCCGCTTCGACTTCAAGGGCGTGGACGCCAAGTTCGAGCGCGATGGCGATGTCATCAACCAGACTGCGCCGACTGAGTTCCAGCTCAAGCAGATGAACGACATCCTGCGTGCACGCCTGGCCGCGCGCGGCATCGATGTGCTCAGCCTGGAGTTCGGTGACATCGAGACCAACCTGGCCCAGGCCCGGCAGAAGATCACCGTCAAGCAGGGCATCGAGCAGAAGATCGCCAAGAAGATCGCGGCGGCACTGAAGGACGCCAAGCTGAAGGTGGAAAGCCAGATCAACGGCGACAAGCTGCGCGTGCAGGGCAAGAAGCGCGACGACCTGCAGGACGCCATTGCCGTACTCAAGGCCGGCAAGTTCGAGCTGCCGCTGCAGTTCAACAACTTCCGCGACTGATGCCCCCGCCGGGTCATGCCCGGCGGACTACGCGGTCAATCGCGCAGCAGCTTGTACAGCGTGGTGCGCGAGATCCCCAGCTGGCGTGCAGCCAGGCTGAGGTTGCCGTCAGCGGCCTGGGCCGCGCGGCGCGCGGCCTCACGCTGCTGGTCACGCAGCAGCGGCGCGACCGGATCTGCCGGGGTGCTCCGCTGAGTAGACCGGTGCGCCCCGCCCCGCGGCCCCTGCAGACGCTGCAGGTACACCGCACTACCCTCGCCCAACCGGACCCGATGCGCTGCGCCCGGTTGCAGCAGGCGACGCCGTTGCGCCGCACTGGCGCCAGCAAACAGCGCCTCCAGATCCAGCAGCGGCAATGGCCCCCGCCGTGGCAGGCCCAGCAGGCGCCGTGCAACGCGGTTGGCTGCACGCAGCTGGCCATCCTCCTGCACCGCCAGCAGTCCCTGCAGCGGTGACGCCAGCCAGCGCGGATCATGCTGTACGGCCAGCAGGTGCACGTCGGTGAGGCTATGGAACAAGCGATTTTCGCTGGCCAGCGCAGCCTGCCGGAAATAGCCCTGCAGCAGGGCGGGATCGCGTTCGCCAAGACCGGTGATGTCGATCACCCCACAGACCCGACCGTCGAGATCGTGCAGTGGCTCGCTCAGGCAGAACACCGGCGCGAACCGCTGCAGGTAATGTTCGTTGCCGCGTACCAGTGCCGGCACATCGTCAGCCAGGCTGACCGCCGGCGCGGTGGTGCCGATCTCCGTCTCGCCCAGCTGTCGCCCGACCTGGATCGGCCGCAGCAAGGGAGCATCTTCCAGGCCGTGGGCCTGCTGCGCGATCACCATGCCGTCGCGGTTGGCGCAGAACATCGTCCAGCCGCGCCCACCGAAGGCCGCCCAGAGCTGCTCCAGCTCCGGCTGCACGCAACGTGCCAGGCGCCGGTCGTCGGGATGCGGGAGACGCTGTCCGCCCCCCAGCAGCGGCCGATAGTCCGGCTCCTGCCCCGGTTGCAGGCCCGCCGCGCGCGAACGCAGCCATGACTGCTGCAGCGGCAGCGGCAACACGCCCAATGAGCGCACATCGCCCTCGGCGAAAGCGGCACGTGCCGCCACCAACTGCTGCTGCCCGACTGTCGTGGCCATCATGGAGGCAGCGTACACCCGTCTGCGGCAACGCCACGTTACGTTCCGACAACGGAATGTTTCCGCCAGCGGTTCAAACAAGGGGTCAGAGCCGTTTTACTTTGGAGAACGGCTCCGACCCCGTGCCGACCAACGGTCGGCACCCACCAAAAGCAACCGGACCCACCCCGCCAACCTCAGGAATCCAGCTTCTGCTGTTGCTCTGGCGGCTGCCATTGCTTCGGCGGGTGCAGGGCGCAGCCCTGCAAACCCACCCCACCCTTACGCCGCGATCCGCAGGACCGGCTTGAGCGTGATTCCCTTCGTGCTGTCTTCGGCCGCCTGGTTGATCTGTTCCAACGGATAGAACTTCACCAGCTTGTCGAACGGAAAGCGCCCCTGCTGGAACAGGGTCACCAGCTGCGGAATGAACACCTGCGGCACGCTGTCACCCTCGACGATGCCGCGGATGCTGCGCCCGCCGAGCAGCAGGTTGTTCACATCGAAACTGGCGGTGGTGCCCAGCTTCGGCGCACCGACCACGCCCATCATGCCCAACCCACCCAGTGCCTCGATGCCGGCGGACAGCACGTCCGGACGGCCGGTCGATTCCAGCGCGAAGTCAGCACCACCACCGGTGATCGCGCGCACCGCCTCGACCACATCGGTCTCCCGGCTGTTGACTACGTGGGTGGCCCCCAGCTCCAGCGCAAGCTCCAGGCGCGAAGGCACCACGTCGATGGCGATGATGGTGGTGGCGCCGGCCACCTTGGCCGCCATCACCGCACTCAGGCCCACCGCACCGGCACCATAGCTTGCAAAGCTGCTGCCCGAGCGCACCTGCAGCGAGTTGAGTACCGCACCGGCACCGGTCTGGATGCCGCACCCCAGCGGGCCCAGCAATTCCAGTGGTGCGTCATCAGGCACCTTGATCGCATTGATCTCGCGGGCCAGCGCGTAGGTGGCGAACGAGGACTGCGCGAAGAAGTGATCGTGCAGCGGCTGGCCCTGCGCATCGGTGATGGCGGTATGGCCGTGGCCATCGTCGCCACCGAAATTCAGGGCGAAGAAATCCCTGCAATAGGCACCGTGTCCGCCCCGGCAGGGATTGCAGTGACCACAGGCGCCGTAGGTCAGTACCACGTGATCCCCCGCCTTGAGGTCGCGCACGTTCGGGCCAACCGCTTCGACGATGCCCGCACCCTCATGGCCGAGCACCGCCGGCAGCGGCACCGGATAGTACTGATCGCGCACGATCAGGTCGGTGTGGCACAGGCCGGTGGCCACCACCTTCACCAGCACCTCGTCGTCCTGCGGGCCGCGCAGCGTCGCCTGCTCGATGACGAAGGGCTGCTCCTTGCCGCGTACCACGGCGGCGGTGATCTCACGCGTTGCGTTGTTGTCGTTCATCGTGATGGCTCCTTCGATCAGATCGGGTAAGCGGGCGCTTCGCCCTTGACGGTCAACCACTGCCACTGGGTGAACTCCTCGCCGTTGGCCGGGCCACCGATGCTGGTGCCGTTGCCGGACGCGCCGACGCCGCCGAAGGGATTGATCACCTCGTCATTCACGGTCTGGTCGTTGATGTGCAGCAGGCCGGTACGCAGGCGCTCGCCTATCTTCAGCGCGCGGCCGACGTTGCTGGACACGATCGCCATCGACAGCCCGTACTCGCTGTCGTTGGCCAGGCGCACGGCTTCGTCGTCATCGTCGAACGGCACCACGACCGCCACCGGCGCGAAGATCTCTTCATTGAACGCCGGATTGTCGGCAGAGACGTTGCCAAGCACCGTCGGCGCGAAGAACAGATCGCGATGGGTGCCGCCCGCCTCCAGCGAGGCACCGGCCTGCACCGCCTGTTCGACCACGCGCGCGGCGTGGTCGCGCTGGCCGGCATTGATCAGCGGGCCGATCGCCACGTCTTCGCGCGCCGGGTCGCCCACCTTCAGCGAATTGGCCTTGGCCACCAGTTTCTGCAGGAACGTGTCGTGGATCTTCCGGTGCACAAGCACGCGGCCGGTCGCCATGCAGATCTGGCCCTGGTGCAGGTAGACGCCCCACGCGGTGTTGGCCACCGCCAGGTCCAGGTCTGCATCATCAAGGATGATCAACGAATTCTTGCCGCCCAGTTCCAGCGAGACCTTCTTCAGATGCCTGCCGGCCGCCTCTCCGACCTTGCGGCCAGCGGCGGTGGAACCGGTGAACTGGATCATCGCCACGTGCGGGTCACTGGTCAGTGCGGCACCGGCCGCGCCATCACCGGGCAGCATGTGCAGCACGCCTGCCGGCAGGCCCGCCTGCTCGAACAAGCGTGCGATCACCGCGCCGCCACATACCGCCGTACGCGGGTCCGGCTTGAGGACCACGGCGTTGCCCAGCGCAATTGCCGGGGCCACCGCGCGCATCGCCAGGTAGAGTGGGAAATTGAACGGCGAGATGACCCCGACCACGCCCAGCGGGCGTCGGCGCGCCAGGTTCAGCTTGCCCGGTTCGGATGGCAGAATCTCACCCGTGCTGCGCGACGGCAGCGCCGCAGCTTCATGCAGTGCCTTGATGGTCACCTTGGCTTCGAAGCCAGCCTTCAGGCGGGTCGAGCCGCTTTCGCGCACCAGCCACTCGACCAGGGTGTCGATGTTTTCTTCGGCCAGACGCGCAGCCTTGCGCAGCACGTCGGCACGCTGCTCGTAGGGCGCCGCCGCCCACGCCTGCTGGGCCTGCGCCGCGGCGGCGGCCGAACGCGCGACCTGCGCCGGGTCGGCCAAGCCGATCTCGCCGAGCTGCTGGCCGGTGGCCGGTTCAATCACCGGGTGCCGTTGTGGGGCAGCCTGCCAGTGGCCATCAAAGAAGGCGCCGGCCCAGAGGGCGTCCGGCAGCCACGGGGAAGATGCAGTCATGGGTGTCCTCCTGTGTCGTGCATCCATTCCACGCCCGTCGCCCCGGGCTGGCAATCGGCCATCCATCGATAGCGCGCAACGATTTGAATCGTCAGGGATTTCCCGCTTCGCCACTGTCCAGTTCCTGCACAGTGGACAGCGCAGCACCGGCACACTGCCTACAATGGCGGCCCCGCCAGCCGACGTGCCCGCCATGACCGATTCCCACCTGCCCACCGATGACCCGATCGCCGCCACCCGCCTGTGGCTGGAGCGCATCGTCATCGGCCTGAACCTGTGCCCGTTCGCCAAGGCGGTGTACGTGAAGGACCAGGTCCGCATTGTGCTCAGCGATGCGACCACGCCGGAAGCGCTGGTCGAACAGCTGGCCGAGGAGCTGGTGCTGCTGCGCGATACGCCGGCCGAGCAGATCGATACCACGCTGATCGTGCATCCGCAGGTGCTGACCGATTTCCTCGATTACAACGACTTCCTCGACAACGCCGACGCGGCGATCGAGGCGCTGGACCTGCAGGGCATCCTGCAGGTGGCCAGCTTCCATCCGGATTACCAGTTCGACGGTGTGGCCGCCGACGACGCCAGCAATTACACCAATCGCGCGCCCTTCCCCACCCTGCACCTGCTGCGCGAGGACAGCGTCGCACGCGCGGTGGACGTCTATCCGGACCCGGACGTGATCGTCGAGCGCAACATCCAGACGCTGGACCGCATCGGCGTGGACGGCTGGCATCGCCGCCTGCGTGGCGACGACCTGTCATGAGCCGCGTGCCGCCGATTGCCGCATGGCCGGCCGCGCCGCTGTCGGGCAAGGTGGTGCTGATCACCGGAGGGGCCAACGGCATCGGCCGCGGCATCGCCCAGGCCGTGCTCGGTGCCGGTGGCCGCGTGCTGATCGGCGACCTGGACGTGGAGGCCGGCGAAGCGTGTCTGGTGGAATGGCAGCGCGGTGATGACGCCGCGTTCCAGCGCCTGGACATCACCGACGAAGCCAGCGTGCGCGCGTTCATCGCCGAGGCGCTGCGTCGCTTCGGACACATCGACGGACTGGTCAACAATGCCGGCATCGCAGCGCCACACGGCACGCGGCTGCAGGACATGGACTGGGACGAATGGCAACGCCGCCTGTCGTCGCTGCATGGCGCCTTCCTGTGCAGCAAGCATGCACTGCCGGCACTGTCGGCCAACGCGGCGGGTGCGATCATCAACATCGCCTCGACCCGTGCCTGGCAATCCGAGGCACACAGTGAGGCCTATACCGCCGCCAAAGGTGGGCTGATCGCCTTCACCCATGCGTTGGCAATCAGCGCCGGCCCGGCAGTGCGGGTGAACAGCATCAGCCCCGGCTGGATCGGTACCACGGCCTGGCAGGCACCCTCGCGCCGCCATGAGCCCGATTACTCGGCCACCGACCACGCCCAGCATCCGGTCGGCCGGGTCGGCCGCCCCGAAGACATCGGTGCACTGGCGGTGTACCTGCTGTCGTCGCTGTCCGGTTTCAGCACCGGCCAGGATTTCATCGTGGATGGCGGCATGACCCGGAAGATGATCTACGCCGAATAGAAAAAGGGGACGGAGGGGATTAAGTCGTTTGTGCACAAACGACTTAATCCCCTCCGTCCCCTTTTTTTTGCGTTTACGCCATGCCCGAATGGCGCAGCAGCGCATCGATCTGCGGCGCGCGCCCACGGAAGGCCTTGAAGTTCTCCGCCGCCGGGCGACTGCCACCGCGCGACAGGATCTCATCGCGGAAGCGTGCACCGGTTTCCGCCAGCGCCTGCGGCGCTTCTTCGAACGCGGCGTAGGCATCGGCGCTCAGCACCTCGGCCCACTTGTAGCTGTAGTAGCCGGCCGCATAGCCCCCCGCGAAGATGTGGCTGAACTGGTGCGGGAAGCGGTTCCAGACCGGCGGATGGTTCACCGCCACCTCCGCGCGCACCCGATCAAGCAGCGCCAGCACGCTGTCCTGCGCTGGTTCGAACTGGCTGTGCAGCAGCATGTCGAACAGGCCGAACTCCAGCTGGCGCACGGTCGCCATGCCGCTATGGAAGTTGCGTGCAGCCAGCATGCGTTCGTACAGCGCGCGTGGCAGCGGCTCGCCACTGTCCACGTGCGCGGTCATCGCCTGCAGGTGGTCCCATTCCCAGCAGAAGTTCTCCATGAACTGGCTGGGCAGCTCCACTGCATCCCATTCCACGCCATTGATACCGGCCACGCCCAGTTCGCCGATGCGGGTCAGCAGCTGGTGCAGGCCATGGCCCATCTCATGGAACAGCGTGGTCACTTCATTGTGGCTGAAGGTAGCCGGCTTACCATTGGCACCGCGGCCGAAGTTGCACACCAGGTAGACCAGCGGCGTCTGCACGCTGCCGTCCGCGCGCACGCGGCGGTTGCGGCAATCATCCATCCACGCGCCACCGCGCTTGCCTTCGCGCGCGTACAGGTCCAGGTAGAACTGGCCAACCAGCGCGCCCTGCGCATCGACCAGACGGAAGAAGCGCACATCCTCGTGCCACACCGGCGCGCTGTCTTCCTGCACGCGCAGGCCGTACAGCTGCTCGATCACCGAGAACAGGCCGCCCAGCACCTTGGGCTCGGTGAAGTACTGCTTCACTTCCTGCTCGGAATAGCTGTAGCGCGCTTGCTTCAGGCGGTCGGCGGCGAATGCCAGGTCCCAGGCCTGCAGGCTGTCGATGCCCAGTTGCTCGCGTGCGAACTGCTCCAGCTCGGCGCGGTCCTTGGCCGCGAACGGTTTGGCGCGCGAAGCCAGGTCACGCAGGAAACCGAGCACTTCGGCCGGGTCCTGCGCCATCTTGGTCGCCACCGAATAATCACCATACGAACCGAAGCCGAGCAGCGCGGCCAGTTCCGCGCGCAGGGCCAGGATGCGGTCGATGTTGCCGCCGTTGTCCAGCGCGTCGTCGCCGAATTCGGATGCGCGCTGCGCACTGGCGCGGTACAGGATCTCGCGCAGGTCGCGGTCCTCGCCCCAGGTCTGCACCGGCAGGTAGCACGGCATCTGCAGGGTCAGTTTCCAGCCGGCCTTGCCATCCTTCTGTGCTGCGGCATGCGCGGCAGCCTTCACATCTTCCGGCAGACCCTTCAGTCGCGCTTCGTCCTCGATGATCAACGACCACGCATCGGTAGCGTCCAGCACATTCTGCGAGAACTTCGCCGACAATGCCGACAGTTCTTCCTTGATTGCCGCGAAGCGCTGCTGCGCCTCGGGCGCCAGTTCGGCGCCACCGAGGCGGAAATCACGCAGGGTGTTGTCCAGCACCTTGCGCTGGGATTCGTCAAAGCCTGCGGCTTCCGGGCTGTCGGCCAGCGTCTGGTACTGCCGGTACAACGCCAGGTTCTGGCCCAGCGCGCTGGCGAAGCGGGTCACCCGTGGCAGGTTGCTGTTGTAGGCCTCACGCAGTTCCGGGGTGTTGACCACGCCCTGCAGGTGGCCGACCAGGCCCCAGGCGCGCCACAGCCGCTCGGTGGCATCGTCCAGCGGGGCAACGAAGGTCTGCCAGGTGACCGGCTGCACCTGCTCGGCCGCGCTGACGGCGGCTTCGGCTTCGGCCAGCAGCACGTCCAGCGCCGGCGCCACGTGCTCGGGGCGGATGGCCTCGAAGCGCGGCAGGCCGGAAAAATCGAGCAGGGGGTTGGCAACGGTCACGGCAGATCTCCAGGGTACGGGCCCGACAGGCGGGCAGCATGCAGGATATGGCGCTGGCAGGCAGGGCTGACAAGGGGGCACGGCCCGGCATTCACGTCGGCCTTACGGTCGCGGCTCGAAGCTCTGGCTGCGGGGGAGTCCGCAGCGGTACGCACCGAACGAGGCCCTACATGGAAGGTCTGGCTGCAGTTGCATCCGCCTCACCGGCCCGGTCACTGGCATTGTCCGCCAGCCCGGCCGAACTGACCTGGATCGCCGCATTGTGCGATGCCGGCGACGACGCCCCACGTCACCTGCATCAATTGCAGGCTGTGCTGCAGCAGGGCGGCACGTTCAGCGATGCCCAGGAGTGGTACCCGTTCGAAGTGATCGAACGCGGCGCCAGCCAGCTGCGGCTGGGCCATGAGCGCGAGTTCGTGATCTGCGTGCTGCTGTGGCTGCAGGCGCTGGCCCAGGGACGCGCCAGCATCCTGGACCCGAGCCTGCACCTGGATGACCGCGCGATGGACATCGAGGCCTTGCCCGATGCGCTGCGCGATGCGGTGCTGGACGCGTTCACCGCAGCGGGGTATTGAGACGCCCTCGTGACCGCCGGGCCATGCCCGGCGACAACGTCGATCGTCCTACAGCACTTCCAGGCTGCACCACGACAGTTCCGGCAACCCCTGCCCGGCCACTGCCGCCGCCAGCTGTGCGTCGGCACCGTCCACGTCGATGCCCTGCCGCGCGTACCACGCCGGGTCGTAGTAACTCTGCGCGTAACGCTCGCCGCTGTCGCACAGAATGCTGACGATGCTGCCCTGGTGGCCCGCCTCGCGCATCCACTGCGCGGCCTGCAGCACACCAATGAAGTTGGTGCCGGTGGAGCCACCGACGCGGCGGCCGAGCTGGCGGCTGACATGGCGCATCGCGGCCAGGCTCAGCGCGTCGGGCACCTTCACCATCGCATCCACACTGGTCGGGATGAAACTCGATTCCACACGCGGCCGGCCAATGCCTTCCACGCGCGAACCGCCGCTGCAGGTCAGGCCACGCCAGTCGGGCTCACCAGCCACGGCGGCCTGGTAACCGTCGAAGAACACCGACACTTCCGGGTCCGCGCAGAGAATGCGGGTGTCGTGCCGGCGGTAGCTGACATAGCGGCCCAGCGTCGCTGCAGTACCGCCGGTACCGGGGCTGCACACGATCCATTCCGGAACCGGGCTCGGCTCTTCCGCCATCTGCTTGAAGATGGACTCGGCAATGTTGTTGTTGGCCCGCCAATCGGTGGCGCGCTCGGCATAGGTGAACTGGTCCATGAAGTGGCCGCCGGTTTCGCGGGCCAGCTTCTCCGATTCATCGTTGAGTTCGCAGGCGCGCTCGACCAGATGGCAGCGGCCCCCGTGGAACTCGATGGCGGCAATCTTCTCCGGCGAGGTCGTGGCCGGGATCACCGCGATGAACGGCACCCCCAGCAGACGCGCGAAATAGGCCTCGGACACCGCCGTCGAACCGCTGGATGCTTCGATCACCGGCCGCCCTTCGCGCAGCCAGCCGTTGGTCAACGCATACAGGAACAGCGAGCGCGCCAGCCGGTGCTTGAGGCTGCCGGTGGGATGGCTCGATTCATCCTTCAGGTACAGGTCGATGCCCTCGAACCCGGGCAGCGCCAGCGGGATCAGGTGGGTATCGGCGGAACGGTTGAAATCGGCTTCGATCTTGCGGATGGCGGCAGCCACCCATTCACGCTGCGACATGGCGGGCAATGCTCAGAACGGAACGGTGCGATCCGCCCATTGTACGTCGCGGTGCCGTCAGGTGACGGCCGGTAGAATGACCCCATCCGGCCGGCAACGGCCCTGTCTGAAGGACCTCCCCCATGACCATTCCCGCCCTGCGCGATGTCCCCGGCGTCGCCGCCCAGGCCCCGGCCGAAACCACCGGCTTCGTGTTCAACCACACCATGCTGCGGGTCAAGGACATCACCGCCTCGCTGGACTTCTACACCCGCGTGCTCGGCTACCAGCTGATCGACAAGCGCGACTTCCCGGAGGCCCAGTTCAGCCTGTACTTCCTGGCCTACGTGCCGGCCAACGTCACGGTGCCGGAAGATGACAACGCCCGCCGCCTGTGGATGGCCGGCCTGCCAGGCGTGCTGGAGCTGACCCACAACCACGGCACCGAGACCCAGGACGGTGCGGTCTACCATGACGGCAACAGCGACCCGCGCGGCTTCGGCCACATCTGCGTGTCGGTGCCGGACATCGAGGCCGCCTGCCGGCGCTTCGAAGACCTGGGCGTGACCTTCCAGAAGCGCCTGACCGACGGCCGCATGAAGAACCTGGCCTTCATCAAGGACCCGGACGGCTACTGGGTCGAGATCATCGCCAACGCCTGACCCGGAAAAGGGCACAATTCTGGTAGCGCCGGGCCATGCCCGGCGGCCTTGAGCAGGCCGCGCTGCGCGCTCGCCGGGCACGGCCCGGCGCTACCGACTCCGTCCCCTTTTTGAGGTTCGTATGGAAACGATGGAACTGCACCGTGGCCGCCTGATCGACCACATCCAGCTGGTGGTGCGTGACCTGGCCGCCAGCCGCCGCTTCTACCAGGCGGTGTTCGATACGATCGGCATTCCGATCGCCGGCGAAGGCGATGATTACTTCTGGGCCGATGAGCTGTTCATTTCCAGCGCCAGCAGCGAGGCCGCTGCCGGCCGGTTGACCGGTCGCCACCATCTGGCGTTCCAGGCCCGCCATACGGCCACCGTCGATGCCTTCCACACCGCAGCCATCGCCGCTGGCGGCACCGACAACGGTGCACCGGGCGAACGCCCCTACCATCCGGGCTACTACGGCGCGTTCGTGCTCGATCCCGATGGCAACAACATCGAAGTGGTCTACCACGGCCCGGCCAACTACAGCGCCGACTCGGTGAAGGTCACTTTCTGATATCACCGAAGCCGTGAACGAAGAAGCCGGGCAATGCCCGGCTTCTCTGCGTCCAAGGGTCCAGCCCTCAGTGGGCCGCCATGTAGATGTCCTGCAGCACGGCCTTTTCCAGCTCCAGCTCGCCCAGCAGGTTCTTCACGATATCGCCCAGGCTGAGGATGCCGACCAGGCGGGTGCCTTCGGTGACCATCAGATGACGGCGCCGCGAGTACGTCATCAACGACATGGCCTGCTTCAGGGTGGCCTCCGGGGCGATGCCTTCCAGGCCGGTGGACGGCACGCTGGAAATCACCCGGCGGCCGGCCTGCGGGCCGTCGTCGGCCAGGGTGCGCACGATGTCCTTTTCGGAAATGATGCCGACCGGGGCATCGTCCTTCATCACCACCAGCGCAGCGATCTTGTTCGCGCTCATCTTGTGGGCGGCGGCACCGATGGTGTCTTCGGCGTCGATGGTGATGACAGCTTCTTTCTTGGATTGCAGGAGTTCGCGGACGTTCATTCTTGTTTCCTGGTGCAGGTCACTAAGTCAAAAAGTGTGCTCTTCCGATACGCCCCCTCCCCGGGAACAGACCTTTCAGCGCACGTCTGGCGCACCCGGCTGCCGCTTGGAATGGATCGGCAGACGACGTGCTGCAACGCGAACGAGGTGGGCTCAACCGCTCAACCCGGACCTCGGTCGAATCGATTCTACGACTGCGACCATCGGTCACTACCGGCATCGATAGGACAGTTCGTCGTGGGAACCAACTGACGATCCAGAGAATGGCACCGCGGCTGAAACCGCCGCTGAATACTGGCGGTGCCACGCGTTAAAGATTGATTGCGCCCTGCCGAAGGCGGACAAAGCACGCGGCGGCTGTCCCACTTTCCACAGCTACCGACGCAAACGAAAGGGGCCGCGCAGGCCCCTTTCGCATACAGCATCCAACAGAGCCGGGAGTGCTTTACTCCACCGTCACGCTCTTGGCCAGGTTGCGCGGCTTGTCCACGTCGGTGCCACGTGCCAGCGCGGTGTGGTACGCCAGCAGCTGCACCGGAATGGTGTGCACGATCGGACTGAGCACGCCGGCATGGCGCGGCGTACGAATCACGTGCACGCCTTCGGACTCGTTGAAGTTGCTGTCCTGGTCGGCGAACACGAACAGCTCGCCGCCGCGCGCACGCACTTCCTGCATGTTCGACTTCACCTTTTCCAGCAGACTGTCGTTGGGCGCGATCACCACCACCGGCATGTCCTCGTCCACCAGCGCCAGCGGGCCATGCTTCAGCTCACCGGCCGGGTAGGCCTCGGCGTGGATGTAGGAGATTTCCTTGAGCTTGAGCGCGCCTTCCAGCGCGATCGGGTAGTGCAGGCCGCGGCCCAGGAACAGCGCGCTGCTCTTGCGCGCGAATCGCTCGGCCCACGCAGCGATCTGCGGCTCCATGTTCAACGCGTGCTGCACGCTGCCCGGCAGGAAGCGCAGCTGCTCCAGGTAGTCCGCTTCCTGCGCGGCGTCGATGCGGCCATGCAGCTTGCCCAGCACCACGGTCAGCTGGAACAGCGCGGCCAGCTGGGTGGTGAAGGCCTTGGTCGAGGCCACGCCGATCTCGGCGCCGGCGCGGGTGTAGCAGACCAGTTCGCTGGCGCGCGGAATCGCACTTTCCGGCACGTTGCAGATCGACAGCGTGTGCTTATGGCCCAGCGACTTGGCGTACTTCAGCGCTTCCATCGTATCCAGCGTTTCGCCGGACTGCGAGATGGTCACGATCAGATGCTTGGGGTTCGCATAGGCCGCGCGATAGCGGTACTCGCTGGCGATTTCCACGCTGCACGGCAGGCCGGCGATGGCCTCGATCCAGTAGCGCGCGGTCAGGCCGGAGTAATAGCTGGTACCGCAGGCGATGATCTGCACGCCTTCAATGCCCGACAGCACGGCTTCGGCATTCTTGCCGAACAGCCCGGCCGGGAAACCACCGGCGTCGATCGCCGCCTCGATGGTGTCGCCCAGCGCGCGCGGCTGCTCGTGGATTTCCTTCTGCATGAAGTGGCGGTACGGGCCCAGCTCCAGCGAAGCCAGCGACACATCGGACAGATGCACGTCGCGCTCGATGGGCTGGTCATGCTCATCGAAGATGCGCACGCCGTCACGGCGGATTTCGGCGGTGTCGCCTTCCTCCAGGAAGATCACCTTGCGCGTGGCCGAGATCACCGCCGAGACGTCGGAGGCGACGAAGTTCTCACCCTCGCCCAGGCCGACCAGCAGCGGGCAGCCCATGCGCGCGCAGACGAAGCGCTCCGGCTCGGCACGGCTGACCACGGCCAGCGCGTAGGCACCGGTCAGTTCCTTCACCGTGTGCTGCAACGCCACCAGCAGGTCGTCGCCGTCCTTCAGGTGATGGTGGATCAGGTGCGCGATGACTTCGGTGTCGGTCTGCGACTCGAAGGTATAGCCCAGCGCGCGCAGTTTCTCGCGCTGCTCTTCGTGGTTCTCGATGATGCCGTTGTGCACCAGCGCCACGCCGTGGCTGATGTGCGGATGCGCATTGGCCTCGGTGACACCGCCATGGGTGGCCCAGCGGGTGTGGCCGATGCCCAGCACCGCATTGAAGCCCTCGGCCTCGGCCGCAGTGGCCATTTCCGACACACGCCCGGTACGACGCACGCGGCGCACCTCGGACCGCTCGGCGTGGTCGATCACCGCGATACCCGAGGAATCGTAACCACGGTACTCAAGGCGCTTCAGACCCTCGATCAGCACCGGCACTACGTCGCGATCAGCGATCGCACCCACGATTCCACACATGTCACGCGTTTCCTTGAAGACGATCGGCGCATTCTAGCCTGCGGGCCCGCGCTCCCCCTCCTGTCCGCTTAATGAAAGTGTCCGGAAAGGTGTCCGCGGACACCCGGACACTTCAGCACGCCTCCCAACTAATTGACCTGAAAGGAAATAAACTTGGCACGCTACGTGCTTGGTACTGGCTACCACCGTCAGGCACGCACCCGATGATCCGCGACACTTCCGCACAGGACCAGATCGTTTCCTCCGCCCCGGCCGGCACCACCCGCGCCAACTGGCAGCGCTACCGCTGGCCGGCACTGGGCGCCATCGTGCTGCTCGCCGGCATCGGCTGGGCCGTGCACGCCTGGTCCAACGCCAGCCGCTCCTTCGACAGCAGCCGCGTGCGCATCGCCGAAGTGAAGCGCGGCGACCTGGTCCGCGACATCGCCGCCGACGGTCGCGTGATCGCCGCCAACAGCCCGATCCTGTACGCCATCTCGGCCGGTACCGTGGACCTGAAGGTGGTCGCCGGTGATGTGGTGAAGAAGGACCAGGAGCTGGCGGTCATCGACAGCCCGGAACTGCGCAGCAAGCTGGCCCAGGAGCAGGCCACCCTGGCCGGCCTGGAAGCCGAGGCCAGCCGCGCCGCGCTGGACGCCACCCTGGCCCGCGCCAAGTCGCGCAAGGAAACCGACCAGGCCACCATCGAGCGGCAGGCTGCCGACCGCGACCTGCAGCGCTACCAGCGCGGCTACGACGGCGGTGCGGTGCCGCAGATCGACCTGGCCAAGGCCAAGGACTCGCTGAAGAAGGCCGACATCACCCTGGCCAACGCCACCACCGATGCGCGCCTGCAGAGCCAGGGCGCCGACCTCGATGCCCGCAACAAGCGCCTGCTGGCCGACCGCCAGAAGGCCGTGGTGGCCGAAGTGCAGCGCCAGGTCGATGCGCTGACGCTGCGCGCCCCGTTCGATGGCCAGGTCGGCCAGGTGCAGGCGGTGCAGTCCACCAACCTGGCCGCCAACGCCCCGGTGCTGGGCGTGGTCGACCTGTCCAAGTTCGAAGTCGAGATCAAGGTACCGGAGAGCTTCGCCCGCGACCTGGCGATCGGCATGCCGGCACAGCTGACCGGCGGCAATGGCCAGCCGTTCCCGGGTGAGATCAGCGCGGTGTCGCCGGAAGTGGTCAATGGCGAGGTCAACGCCCGCGTGCGCTTTGCCAGCGCGCAGCCGGAAGGCCTGCGCCAGAGCCAGCGGATGTCGGTGCGCGTGCTGCTCGATACCCGCAAGAACGTGCTGAAGGTCGAGCGCGGCCCGTTCGTCGAACAGGGCAATGGCGTGGCCTACGTGATGGATGGCCGCACCGCCGTGCGCCGTCCGGTGGAACTGGGCGTCAGCAGCCTGGGCGAAGTGGAAATCAAGTCGGGTGTGCAGCCGGGCGACCGCATCGTGGTCTCCGGCAGCGACCTGTTCAAGGACGCCGAACGCGTCTCCGTCAACTGATACCTGAACCCTGAATCCTGGAGAGAGGACACCCCATGTACATGCTCGAAATGCGTTCGGTCGCCAAGGTCTTCCGCACCGAACAGGTGGAAACCCACGCACTGCGCTCACTGGAACTGCAGGTCAAGGAAGGCGAGTTCGTCGCCGTCACCGGCCCGTCAGGCTCCGGCAAGACCACCTTCCTCAACATCGCCGGCCTGCTGGAAACGTTCACCAGCGGCACCTACATGCTGGACGGCCAGGATGTGAGCACACTGGGCGATGATGCGCGCAGCCGCCTGCGCAACCAGAAGATCGGCTTCATCTTCCAGGGCTTCAACCTGATCCCCGACCTGAACCTGTTCGACAACGTCGACGTGCCGCTGCGCTACCGGAAGATGAGCGCCAGCGAGCGCCGCGAGCGCATCGAAAAGGCGCTGAGCCAGGTCGGCCTCGGCTCGCGCATGAAGCACTACCCGAACGAGCTGTCCGGCGGCCAGCAGCAGCGCGCGGCCATCGCGCGCGCGCTGGCCGGAAGCCCGCGCCTGCTGCTGGCTGACGAACCGACCGGCAACCTGGACACGCAGATGGCCCGCGGCGTGATGGAACTGCTGGAGGAGATCAACGCCGCCGGCACCACCATCGTGATGGTCACCCACGACCCGGAACTGGCCGCGCGCGCGCAGCGCAACGTGCACATCGTTGATGGCCAGGTGACCGACCTGGTACGCGAGCCGGTGCTGGCCACGCCGCCGCGCCACATCGTCGCCGTCAACGAGTGAGGGCCCCACCATGTTCGCCTACTACGCCCGACTGGCGGTGCGCAGCTTCCGCCGCAACAAGGTCCTGACCGCGCTGATGGTGGTTGCCATCGCGCTCGGCATCGGCGCCTCGATGACCACCCTGACCGTGTTCCATGTGCTGTCCGGTGACCCGATTCCCGGCAAGAGCGACCGCCTGTTCTACGTCCAGCTCGACGCCGCGACCGGCGCCTACGTCGCCGGCGAGGAACCGGAAACCCAGCTGACCCGCTTCGACGGTGAAGCCCTGCTGCGCGAAGCCAAGGGCGAGCGCCAGGCGCTGATGAGCGGCGGCGGCGGCACCATCGAACCGGACAACAGCACCCTCAAGCCCTTCAGCATCGACACCCGCTGGACCTCGGCCGACTTCTTCCCGATGTTCGAGGTGCCCATGCAGTACGGCCGCCCCTGGACGCGCGAGGACGATGAAGGCCGTGCGCGCGTGGTGGTCATCTCCAAGGCGCTCAATGACAAGCTGTACCAGGGCGCCAACAGCGTGGGCCGCGACCTGCGCATGGAAGGCCAGAGCTACCGCATCGTCGGCGTGATGAAGGAATGGAGCCCGGAGCCGCACTTCTACGACCTGACCACTGGCAGCTACGGCAAGAACGAAGACCTGCTGCTGCCGATCTCCACCTCCTTCGACCTGAAGCTGGGCAACAACGGCAACATGAACTGCTTCGGCGAGAATCCGGACGGCAACAGCTACTCGCTCAACGCACCGTGCGCGTGGCTGCAGTACTGGGTGGAGATGGACCCGGCCAAGGCCGACGACTACCGCCGCTACCTGGAGAACTATTCGACCCAGCAGCGCGAGGCCGGCCGCTTCAAGCACCCGCCGAACGTGCGCCTGCGCACCGTGATGGAGTGGCTGGACTTCAATGGCGCAGTGCCCAGCGACGTGCGCCTGCAGCTGTGGCTGGCACTGGGCTTCCTTGGTGTCTGCCTGGTCAACACGGTGGGCCTGCTGCTGGCCAAGTTCCTGCGTCGCAGCGGTGAGATCGGCGTGCGCCGCGCGCTCGGTGCCAGCCGCGGCCAGATCTTCCTGCAATGCCTGGTGGAAGCAGGTGCGGTCGGCGTGGTCGGTGGCGTGCTGGGTATCGGCCTGGCCCTGCTCGGCCTGTTCGCGGTGCGCCAGCAACCGGTGGAATACGCCAAGCTGGCCCACCTGGACGGCAACATGCTGCTGCTCGCACTGGGCCTGACCCTGCTCGCCAGCCTTGCTGCCGGTTTCCTGCCCGCCTGGCGCGCCATGCAGGTCACCCCGGCCATCCAGCTCAAGTCGCAGTAAGCACCCGAACGAGGACTCCCATGGACATCCGCCCCATCCTCAGCACGCTGCGCCGGCACAAGACTGCCGCTGCCCTGATCGTGCTGGAAGTCGCACTGACCTGCGCCATCGTCTGCAACGCGCTGTTCCTGGTCAGTCAGCGCGTGGAGAAGATCAGCATGCCCAGCGGCATCGCCGAGAGCGAACTGGTGATGCTGCGCGTCAGTGGCATCGGCAAGCAGACCGACGCCATGGCCCGCACCCGCGAGGACCTGGCATCGCTGCGCGCGATTCCCGGCGTCAGCAACGTCACCATCATCAACCAGGTTCCCTTCCGCAACGGCTCCTCCAGCAGCAGCATCTCGCGCGAGGTCGACCAGGAACGGCCGACCACCAACGCCTCGATGTACACCCTGTCCGAGAACGGGCTGGCCACGATGGGCATCAACCTGATCGCAGGCCGCGATTTCCTGCCCGACGAGTACCAGAACTTCGAAGACGCCAGCAAGGGCGGCGCCAAGGAAAAGGCGATTCCGGTCATCTTCACCCAGGCCACCGCCGCCAAGATGGAACCCAACGGCAGTGCGCTGGGCAAGACCTACTACATGGGCAAGCAGCCGCTGCATGTGGTCGGCATCGTCGACACGCTCAGCACGCCCAATGGCTGGAATGACAACTGGACCAACTCGATGCTGCTGCCCATGCGGCGCACCTTCGACGAAGGTGGCACCTATGTGCTGCGCACTTCGCCAGAGCGCCGCCAGGAGGTCCTCGATGCCGGTGCCGCCGCGCTGGAACGCAACGACCCCAACCGCCTGATGCGCGACAAGCTGACCTATGAAGACCAGCGCAAGGACTTCTTCAAGAACGACCGCGCGATGGTCGGCCTGCTGATCACCGTCAGCATCTCGCTGCTGGTGGTCACGGCGCTGGGCATCATCGGCCTGGCCAGCTTCTGGGTGCAGCAGCGCAGCAAGCAGATCGGCATCCGCCGTGCGCTGGGCGCGACCCGTGGGCAGATCCTGCGCTACTTCCAGACCGAGAACTTCCTGCTCGCCTCGCTGGGCATCGTGCTGGGAATGCTGGCGGCGTATGCGATCAACCTGGCCCTGATGAACCTGTACGAGCTGCCGCGCATGCCGCTGTACTACCTGCCGCTGGGTGCACTGCTGCTGTGGGTGCTGGGCCAGATCGCGGTGTTCGGTCCGGCACGGCGTGCGGCGGCGGTACCGCCTGCGGTCGCCACGCGGGGCGCCTGAGATGCGTGCCTGCGCGATGTGCCTGATGCTGCTCCTGCCACTGCCGGCGCTGGCCGGCGGTGGCAACGCGCAGACACTGGAATGGCGCCAGGATGCCGCGCGGCTGTCACTGCGCTCGACCGAGGGCCAGGTGCGCGTGGAGGCTGCCAGCCCGGAAGCACGCTTCGGCGTGCGCAGCGGTGATCGCATCCTCCGCGTGGACGACACGGCGGTGCGTCGGGTCGAACACCTTGCCGAGGCCCTGCGCCATTCCCACGCCGCCACCGCCTATCTGTTGCTGCGCCGCGACAGACGCGAACTAACGGTGGCGGTCGACGCCGCAGCCTGGCGCCAGGCACTGGAAGTGCCGCTGCCACCTGCGCCGCCAGCGCCCCCGGCGCCTCCCCGGCGCTGAGCGGGGGCCGCTCCTGCACAGCCACGGGTTTGGCTATGCTTGATGGGTGGCGCCGGGCTCTCCCGGTGCGTGGACACGAACGGCTCCAACGGCGCCGCCCATCCCTTTCTGCAGAACCGTTTGATGCCTGCGATCCTGATCATCGACGACAACGCCAGCGTGGGTACCGCGCTGGACGTACTGTTCTCCCTGCACGACATCGACACCCTGCAGGCGCAGTCGCCCGCCGACGGGCTGGCGCTGCTCGAATCTCAGCCGGTCGACCTGGTCATCCAGGACATGAATTTCAGCGAGGACACCACCTCCGGCGAGGAAGGCGAGGCCCTGTTCGCGCAGATCCGCGCGCGCCATCCGGACCTGCCGGTGATCCTGCTCACGGCGTGGACCCATCTGAGCAGCGCCGTGGACCTGGTCAAGGCCGGTGCCGCCGACTACCTGGCCAAGCCCTGGGACGACCGCAAGCTGATGACCACGGTCAACAACCTGCTGGAACTGTCCGAGGCGCGCCGCGAACTGGACCGGCGCCGCAGCCGTGAACTGCGCCAGCGCAACGCGCTGGAAGAGAAGTACGACCTGTGCGGCGCGGTCTTCGCCGACCCCGCCAGCGAGCGCGTGATCGCGCTGGCCTGCCAGGTCGCGCGCTCCGAGCTGCCGGTACTGATCACCGGCCCCAATGGTGCCGGCAAGGAAAAGATCGCGCAGATCATCCAGGCCAACTCGCTGGTGGCCAAGGGGCCGTTCGTGGCGGTCAACTGCGGCGCGCTGCCCTCGGAACTGATCGAAGCCGAACTGTTCGGTGCCGAAGCCGGTGCGTATACCGGCGCCAACAAGGCCCGCGAAGGCAAGTTCGAGGCTGCCGATGGCGGCACCCTGTTCCTGGATGAGATCGGCAACCTTTCACTGGGCGGACAGATGAAGCTGCTGCGCGTGCTGGAAACCGGCCGCTTCGAGCGCCTGGGCTCCAACCGCGAGCGCCAGGTCAAGGTCCGCGTGGTCAGCGCGACCAATGCCGACCTGCCGGCGATGATCCGCGACGGTACCTTCCGCGAAGACCTCTATTACCGCCTCAACACGGTAGAACTGGTGCTGCCGCCGCTGGCCGAACGACCGGGCGACATCGTGCCGCTGGCCGAGCGCTTCCTGACCGCTGGCAAGCCGTTGTCCACTGCGGCCACCGCGGCCTTGCAGCGGCACCCGTGGCCGGGCAACGTGCGCGAACTGCGCAACGTGATCCAGCGCGCCGAACTGCTGGCCACCGGAAACCGCATCGAAGTGGCCGATCTCAACCTGCCGCGCGCACCCGCCACACCGCGCCCGGCCCCCAGTGCGGGCAATGATCCCGACCGCGCACGCATCGAGGATGTACTGGCGCGCAACCATGGCGTCATCGCCCAGGCCGCCGCCGAACTCGGCCTGAGCCGCCAGGCGCTGTACCGGCGCATGGACCGCCACGGTATTCCGCGCGAATGAAACGGCGCTCGTTCACTTTCCGCCTGTTCCTGCGCCTGCTGCCGGTATTGGCACTGGCGGCGGCACTGCCGTGGCTGCTGGCCTACTGGATGGACCATGGCTGGGTGGTGACCACGGTTTCGGCGTTGATCCTGCTGTCGTTGATGTGGTGGACCCTGCGCCGGGCGACCGCCCCGGTGCGGTCACTGATGCGGGCCCTGGCGGGCACCACCAGCAGCTATCGCGACGGCGAATACAACTTCGGTGTGCACTGGCCCGGCAATGACGAGCTCGGCGACCTGGTACAGGCACACCGCGAACTGGGCGATGTGCTGCGTGCGCAGCGGCAGGGCCTGGTACAACGCGAACTGCTGCTGGACACGATGGTGCAGAACACGCCGGTGGCGATGCTGCTGATCGCCTCCGGCGGTGATGGCGTCGCCCGCGTGGTGTTCTCCAACCTGGCCGCGCGCAAGCTGCTGCATGGCGGCTGGAAGCTGGAAGGCCAGCGTCTGGAAGAGGTGCTGGAGCAGGTGCCGGTGGAGCTGCGCGATGCCATCGCCCGTGGCGGTGACAGCCTGTTCGCGGTGCATGCGGAAGGCGAAGACGGCGATGAGGATGACGAGCAGGTCTACCACCTCTCGCGCCGCGCCTTCCAGCTCAACGGGCGCCCGCACGACCTGCTGCTGGTGCGTCTGCTGACCGCCGAGCTGCGCCGCCAGGAAGTACAGACCTGGAAGAAGGTGATCCGGGTGATCAGCCACGAACTGAACAACTCGCTGGCGCCGATCGCTTCGCTCGCCCATTCCGGCGGCGTGCTGGTGCAGCGTGAGCGCTTTGACCGGCTGCCCGAGATCTTCACCACCATCGAGGACCGGGCGCGTCACCTGGAAGGCTTCATCCGTGGCTACGCACGCTTTGCCAAGCTGCCGCAGCCGCAGTTGCAGACCGTGCACTGGGCCCCCTTCCTGTCCAGCCTGCGCCAGCAGATCCCGTTCACCATGGAGCGCGAGCCGGACGAAGAACTGAGCAGCCGCATCGACATCGCGCAGTTCGGGCAGGCGCTGCTGAACCTGTTGAAGAACGCGCACGAAGCCTGCGCCGAAGCAGAGCCGCCGAACGATGATGTACAGGTGCAGCTGACCCGGTTGCCGCAGTGGCTGCGCCTGGATGTGCTTGACCGCGGCAAGGGCATGAACGAGCAGGTGCTGCAGAATGCGCTGATGCCGTTCTATTCGACCAAGCGCAATGGCACTGGATTGGGTTTGGCGCTGACCCGCGAGATCGTGGAAGCGCACGGTGGGCGGGTGTCGTTGCAGAACCGTGGTGATGGCGGGTTGTGCGTGTCGATTCTGTTGCCGGTGGGTTGAGCCGGCCCAGCGAATAGATCCACGCCATGCGTGGATGTGTCGACCAAGGTCGGCACCTACCAGACCTGCCGCATCGCCACGCGCAGATGCATTGGAAATCCCAGCGCGGCCTCTTCGGCCATCACCGTGCGCAGGCCAGCGCTCCACTGCGCCTCGGGCACTAGCTCGAACCCTTCACTGGCATAGAAGGCCGCATTCCACGGCACGTCGGACAACGTGGTCAGCACCGCTGCCGCGTAGCCGCCAGCCCTGGCCTGTGCCAACGCATGGCGCAACAACACGCGACCATGACCGCGGCGCGCGTGCGCGGGATCCACGTCCATCTGCAGCACATGGAAGTCACCGCACAGCTCACCGGCCAGCAGGTAGCCCGCGATGCCACCGTCAGCCGCATCCACCACCCACAACTGGCCACGTTGAAGGCCATCCTGCAGCGTCGGCAGGTCCAGGCCATGCCCGGCAAATACCGGGTAGGCCTGGTGCCCCTTCAGCAGCTCACCGGCACGTTGTTCAATTGCCGGCAGCATGCCGAGTTCGTCGGCGTGCGGGATGCGTGGCTCAGGACTTCTTGAGCGGGCGCTTCCAGCCATCGATGGTTTCCTGTCGTGCACGTGCCAGCGTCAGCTTGCCATCGGGCGCGTTGCGGGTGATGACCGAACCGGCAGCGATGGTGGCGCCCTCACCGATCAGCACCGGTGCCACCAATGCGCTGTTGGAACCGATGAAGGCGTTGTCGCCGATGGTGGTGGTCGACTTGTTCACGCCATCGTAGTTGCAGGTGATGGTGCCGGCACCGATGTTCACCTTGCTGCCGATCACCGCGTCGCCCAGGTAGGTCAGGTGATTGGCCTTGCTGCCAACACCGAGGGTGACCTTCTTGGTCTCGACGAAGTTGCCGACATGCACGCCATCGGCGAGCACGGTACCCGGGCGCAGCCGTGCGAACGGCCCCACCAACGCAGCACCTTCGGTGACCACACCTTCCAGGTCGCAATGCGCGCGCACTTCGGTGCCCGGGCCAAGATTGACGTCCTTCAGCCGGTTGAACGGGCCCACGGTGACGCCGTCACCGAGCACGATGTTGCCTTCCAGAACGACATCGACATCGATCAGCACGTCGCTGCCCACGGTGACGGTGCCACGGATATCCAGGCGTGCCGGGTCGCGCACGCGCGCACCCTGCGCGCACAGGGCCCGTACCGCGCGACGCTGCCAGGCACGCTCCAGCTGCGACAGCTGCCAGGGATCGTTTGCCCCTTCGGCCTCCTGCGCGTCGGCCACCAGCGCCATCTCGGCCGGAGTGTACTCGTGCGCGGCAAAGGCGAAAACGTCGGTCAGGTAGTACTCGCCCTGCGCGTTGCTGTTGGACAGCTGCGACAGCCAGCGCCGCAGCGCGGTCGACTCGGCGGCGATGATGCCGGTGTTGATCGTGCGCACACGCAGCTGGTCGTCGGTAGCGTCCTTCTGTTCGACAATCGAGCCGACCTTGCCTTCGGCATCGCGCAGCACGCGGCCGTAACCGGTCGGGTCATCGACATCGGCGACCAGCACCGCCAGTCGACCCGGCTGCGCCAGCAGGTCGCGCAGGGTCTGCGCGCGGATCAGTGGCACGTCGCCGTACAACACCAGCACCTGTGCGGCGTCGGGCACCTGTGGCATCGCCTGGGCCACCGCATGGCCGGTGCCCAGCTGCTGCGCCTGTTCAGCCCATTGCAGGTCGGGCTGGTCGGCGAAGTGCTGGCGTACCGCTTCACCGCCATGGCCGTAGACCACGTGGATCGCGGCCGGCTGCAGCTCGCGGGCGGCGTCGATCACATGCGCCAGCATCGGCTGGCCAGCGATCGGCTGCAGCACCTTCGGCAACACCGACTTCATGCGCTTGCCGGCGCCGGCGGCGAGGATGATGACGTGCAGGGCTTGGGTCATGGGAGCGGCAGTCCGTAGTTCGTTGCCGGTGATTCTAGAGCGTGGGCCGTTAACATGTGCATCCCACCTCCTTCACCACGCTGATGGGCCTCGTTCGCCAGGGAAGCACCTATCTCATCATCGGGCTCGTGCAGCTGCTGCTCGACTGGCTGGTGTTCGTCGCCGCGACCGCGCTGGGCCTGCCCGTGGTGCCAGCCAACATTGCCGGTCGCCTGGCCGGGATGCTGCTGGGCTTCTGGCTCAACGGCCGTTACACCTTTGCCAACGCAGGTGACGCGCGCCTTGGCTGGCGTCGATTTTCACGTTTCCTGGGGATCTGGGCCGCACTTACAGCTGCCAGCACGGTGCTGGTCGCTTTGACCAGCCGCCACCTTGGATTGGATTGGGCCTGGCTGGCAAAGCCGCTGATCGAAGGTGGGATCGCTTTGATCTCCTTCCTGCTCCTGCGCCATGTGGTCTTCCGCTGAGACCTTCAGCCTGCTCCACCCTTCGCGAATCGCTTCCGCAGCCCATCCCACCATAGCTGCAGGGGACTGTATCCAAGTTCCACGCGATGCCGCCCCGCGGGCACGCACACCGCGTGGAAAAGCCCATTGGCACGCATCAGCGGCAACGACGCTCCGCCATCCAGCCGGGCCTGCCAACCCTGGGCAGTCACCTCATTGATCACCAGCCACGCCGGATGCTCGGCGTTCACGTCAAGGGCAATCCATCCGGGCTGATAGGCCTGCGAGAGCACCTTCAGCTGGCCTGCCTCACGTTCAGGGCAGTCCATCTGCTGCCCGCTGGGCAGCCAGACCACCTGGCTGAAGTCCGTCTGGTTGAACTCAGCGGCCGGTGGCAGGCGTTCAAGGTGCCGTTGCACCCGTTGCGGGTTGAGCGTACGCGGCAGCACACTGCCACGTAACGCCAGCTGCACGTCGCTGCCTTGGTCATCGGACCCTGCAAACGGCTCCGGTGACAGCAGCCAGCGGACCCCCAGCAGGTCGTACACGGGGGCATCCATGTCTGGCGCCCAAGGGGTCGTTGCCTTCTGTTGGAAGGCAGCCACGGGCTCTGTCGGCATGCCGACCATCTGCTGGTAGTCACTGGACAGCAGCGGGTTGTAGCCATTGGCCAGTGGAATCGCGTGCACGGCCGCGCCATTGGTCAGCACGCCGATGCCGAAAACGATGGCGCGCTCGGGCAGGCCTGCATGCCGCTCGGCAGCCAGCAGCGTATAGGCGCGCTGCGTGGCGCCATTGCGCTCGGCCGTCATTACCGGCGGACGGGCACCCGATGTATTGAAACGTGCTCCCACGTTGAACAGCAGCATGTCGAACACGACCAGTGCGATCAGCCAGCGCATCGGAGCCGGGTGCCGGCGCAGCAGCTGTACTGCGGCAATGCCGATGCCGGCGCTGGCCGCCAACCACGCGAAGGCGTCCAGATGCCCGTGGCTCACGGCCAGCCAGGAGGCAACGGACACGAGGACAACGACCACCCCCAACGACACCCGGTGCGGGCGCAGTGCGCGCTTCTCCAACGCAATCAGCAACGCCTGTGCACCCAGCCAGGCCGCTGCCGGTACCGCAAGGAACAGCGCATCGGAGGGCCGCCGGAACAGATCAAGACCCGGCAACCCGCTGAAGAGCCACGCGAACAGCGGCGTGACGTCACCCAGGGCGACCAGCGTCGTCAACAGCAGTACACCGAGCGCCAAACAGGTGGCGCGTCGCTGCCTGTGCACAACGCTGCCGCCCCAGGCCAGCCACAGCGCCAGTGGCACCGCGCCGAAATAGAGATAGTCGGTACTGATGTCGCCGAAGGACCAGCTCGTCCCACGCACCTGTGAGAACACATTTCCCGAGAGCAGTGTCACCAGGCCCTGCCAGTGCATCGCACCGGCCAGCGCCATCTCCAGGGTCATGCCATCACGATTGGTGTCACCCAGCCAGGCCAATGTGGAAAGCCACTGGGGGGCGCTCACTGCGGCGGCGATCAGGGCGACCGCAGACAGCTGCAATGCGAGGCGGAGTCGCTTGCCCCTTGCCCAAAGCACTGCACCTACGGCGTACACAGCACACGCCAGGATGATGAAATAGGTCACCTGGGTCAGCTGCAGCGCACACAGGCCTCCTGCAATTCCCGCCAGCAGCACGTCACGCGCGCGGCCCTGGTTCCGAACATTCGACAGGCCCAGCCAGATCCAGGGAAGCAGGCTGTAGCTGACGATCATCGGCGTGTGCTGCAGGCGCGAGGCTGCCACCGCACCGAACATCAGCACCATCGCAAAGAACCACTGTGCGGGTGCAGAAAGACCGAATGAACGCGCCAGGCGCAGGGCGCCGAAGCCACCCGCCAGCACATGCAGCAGCACCACCGCGGTGAACAGATGCAACGACGCGGGCGCCAGCAGCATCGGCAGGACCATGGTCGGTTGCAGCGTCATCATCTGCGGATCGGCGATCTGCGGATAGCCACCGAACAGGTAGGGATTCCACCAAGGGGCCTGCAGGTTCCGAAGCTGTTCGGCACTGAAACTGACCGCCGGGAAGAACTGCTGCACGGCGTCGTACGGAATGACCTTGGTACCGATCAGCCACGGCAGGCAAAGCAGCAGCCAGCTTGCCACCCACAGCGTTTCAGGCCGAGCCCATCGGGAACGGGCTGTATCCATGGCGCCGATGCCCGTGGTCGATGCGTACTGCATTCCGTGCATGCCTACCCTCTCCTCAACGAAAATCGCCGGCACTGAGCCGGCGATCTTCCATCACTACCGGCATTGCTGCCGATGGTTCCCGAGCACGTGTCAGTGCTTGAGGTTCTTGCGCAGGCGTTCCAGGGCCTGCAGCTGGACAACAGCTTCGGCCAGCTTCTGCTGGGCCTCAGCCACTTCCATCGCCTCGCCGCGGTTGGCCAGGATGCGCTCGGCTTCTTCCTTGGCCTTGCGGACCGAGGCTTCGTCGATGTCCTGCGCGCGGATCGCGGTGTCGGCCAGCACGGTCACCACCTGCGGCTGCACTTCCAGGATGCCGCCGGAAATGGCGAAATCCAGCTGCTCGCCGTTCGGCGTGGTCACCACCACCTTGCCCGGCTTCAGGCGGGTGATCAGCGGCGCGTGCTTGGGCGCGATGCCCAGTTCGCCCAGCTCACCGGTGGCCACGACCAGGGTCGCTTCTCCACGGAAGATTTCCTGCTCGGCGCTGACGATGTCGCAACGGATCGTGCTCATGCAAATCTCTTCGCTGTTCGCGGCGGCGCAATGCCACCGTGGGGGTCCACCGGCGCGGGCGGTTGCCCGGCGCCGGCGTCAGGTCGGACAGGATCGCTCCCGCCCGTCCCGGATCAGGCCTTCTCGGCCATCTTCTTGGCCTTCTCGACTGCTTCTTCGATGCCGCCGACCATGTAGAACGCCTGCTCCGGCAGGTGGTCGTACTCGCCATCGACGATGGCCTTGAAGCCACGGATGGTGTCCTTCAGCGGCACGTACTTGCCCGGCGAACCGGTGAACACTTCGGCCACGTGGAACGGCTGGCTGAAGAAGCGCTCGATCTTACGTGCGCGCGACACGGCCTGCTTGTCCTCTTCGGACAGTTCGTCCATGCCCAGGATGGCGATGATGTCCTTCAGTTCCTTGTACTTCTGCAGGGTCTGCTGGACGCGCTGGGCGGTGTCGTAGTGCTCGTGGCCGATGACCAGCGGGTCCATCTGGCGGCTGGTGGAGTCCAGCGGATCGACGGCCGGGTAGATACCCAGCGAGGCGATCGAACGCGACAGGGTGACGGTCGAGTCCAGGTGGGCGAAGGTGGTCGCCGGCGACGGGTCGGTCAGGTCGTCCGCGGGAACGTAGACGGCCTGGATCGAGGTGATCGAACCGTTCTTGGTCGAGGTGATGCGTTCCTGCAGGACGCCCATTTCCTCGGCCAGGGTCGGCTGGTAACCCACCGCGGACGGCATACGGCCCAGCAGTGCCGACACTTCGGTACCAGCCAGGGTGTAGCGGTAGATGTTGTCGACGAACAGCAGGACGTCCTTACCCTTGCCGTTTTCGTCCTTCTCGTCGCGGAAGTACTCGGCCATGGTCAGGCCGGTCAGGGCGACGCGCAGACGGTTGCCCGGCGGCTCGTTCATCTGGCCGTACACCATCGCCACCTTGTCGAGGACGTTGGAGTCCTTCATTTCGTGGTAGAAGTCGTTGCCCTCACGGGTACGCTCACCCACGCCGGCGAACACGGACAGACCGCTGTGCGCCTTGGCGATGTTGTTGATCAGTTCCATCATGTTGACGGTCTTGCCGACGCCGGCGCCGCCGAACAGGCCCACCTTGCCGCCCTTGGCGAACGGGCACATCAGGTCGATGACCTTGATGCCGGTTTCCAGCAGTTCGGTGGCCGGGGACTGGTCTTCGTACGACGGGGCCGCACGGTGGATTTCCCAGCTGTCGCTGGCGGCCACCGGGCCGGCTTCGTCAATCGGACGGCCGAGCACGTCCATGATGCGGCCCAGGGTGCCAGCGCCGACCGGCACGGAGATGCCGCGGTTGGTATTGGTGGCAACCAGGTTGCGCTTCAGGCCGTCGGTGGAACCGAGGGCGATGGTACGCACCACGCCGTCACCCAGCTGCTGCTGGACTTCGAGGGTGATTTCGGTGTTGTCGACCTTCAGTGCGTCGTACACCTTCGGCACCGACTCACGCGGGAATTCGACGTCGACGACCGCGCCGATGATCTGAACGATCTTGCCCTGACTCATTGCTGCATCCTCTAAATGTGTGCTTTGAACGAACGCGGTCAGACTGCTGCCGCGCCGCCGACGATTTCGGAGATTTCCTGGGTGATCGCTGCCTGGCGCGCCTTGTTGTAGACGAGCTGGAGGGTGCCGATCAGCTTGTTGGCGTTGTCGCTCGCCGCCTTCATCGCAACCATGCGTGCGGCATGCTCGGAGGCGACGTTTTCCAGCAGTGCCTGGTACACCAGCGACTCGATGTAACGCGTCATCACGTGCTCCAGCACGGTCGCGGCATCGGGTTCGTACAGGTAATCCCAGTCGTGGTGAGCGACCTGCTTCTCAGCCGGCGGCAGCGGCAGCAGCTGATCGAAGCTGGCCTTCTGCACCATGGTATTCACGAAGCGGTTGTAGACCAGGTACACGCGGTCGACCTTGCCTTCGGTGAAGGCGTCGAGCATGACCTTGATCACACCGATCAGCGATTCCAGCTTCGGCACGTCGCCGATGTGGGTCACGCTGCCGACCATGTTGACCTTCACGCGGCGGAAGAAGGTCGATGCCTTCTGGCCGATGGTCACCAGGTCCACTTCCGCACCCTTGTCCTGCCATGCCTTGGCTTCGCCCAGCATCTTGCGGAACAGGTTGTTGTTCAGCCCGCCGGCCAGGCCGCGATCGGAGGAGATCACGATGAACCCGACCCGCTTGACCTGCTCGCGCTCGACCAGGAACGGATGCTGGTAGTCGGTGCTGGCCTGGGCCAGGTGGCCGATCACCTGCTTCATCGCCTGCGCGTACGGACGCGAGGTCTTCATCCGATCCTGCGCCTTGCGGATCTTGGAGGCCGAGACCATTTCCAGGGCGCGCGTCACCTTGCGGGTGTTCTGCACGCTCTTGATCTTGGTTTTGATTTCGCGTCCGCTTGCCATCTCTTGTTTCCCGTGGCGCGGGGCTGATGCCCCGCGTTGTTCAACCGTTTGAGCGGGGCGAGCCCCGCTCTACGAGCGCTGGATTACCAGCTGCCGGTGGTCTTGAACTCGGCGATGCCCTTCTTGAAGGCACCTTCGATGTCGTTGTCCCAACCGCCGGTGGCGTTGACCTTGCTGACCAGTTCGCCCTGGGTGTTGGCGAAGTGGGCGTGCAGGCCTTCTTCGAACGCCAGCAGCTTGTTGACCGGCACGTCGTCGAGGTAACCCTCGTTGACGGCGTAGATCGACAGCGCCTGGTTGGCGATCGACATCGGCGCGTACTGCTTCTGCTTCATCAGCTCGGTGACGCGCTGGCCACGCTCCAGCTGCTTGCGGGTCGCTTCGTCCAGGTCCGAGGCGAACTGCGCGAACGCAGCCAGCTCACGGTACTGGGCCAGCGAGATACGGATGCCGCCCGACAGCTTCTTGATGATCTTGGTCTGGGCCGAGCCACCGACGCGCGACACCGAGATACCGGCGTTCACGGCCGGGCGGATGCCGGCGTTGAACAGGTCGGTTTCCAGGAAGATCTGGCCGTCGGTGATCGAGATCACGTTGGTCGGAACGAAGGCGGACACGTCGCCGGCCTGGGTTTCGATGATCGGCAGCGCGGTCAGCGAACCGGTCTTGCCGGTGACCTTGCCTTCGGTGAACTTCTCGACGTACTCCTCGGACACGCGGGCAGCGCGCTCGAGCAGACGGGAGTGCAGGTAGAACACGTCACCCGGGTAGGCTTCACGGCCCGGCGGGCGCTTCAGCAGCAGCGAGATCTGGCGGTAGGCGACGGCCTGCTTGGACAGATCGTCGTACACGATCAGCGCGTCTTCGCCGCGGTCCATGAAGTACTCACCCATGGTGCAGCCCGAGTAGGCGCTGATGTACTGCATGGCAGCCGATTCGGAAGCGGTCGCGGCCACCACGATGGTGTGGGCCAGCGCGCCGTTCTCTTCCAGCTTGCGCACGATGTTGGCGATGGTCGAAGCCTTCTGGCCGATCGCAACGTACACGCACTTGATGCCGGTGCCCTTCTGGTTGATCACCGCATCGATCGCCATCGCGGTCTTGCCGGTCTGGCGGTCACCGATGATCAGCTCGCGCTGGCCACGGCCGATCGGGATCATCGAGTCGACCGACTTGTAACCGGTCTGCACCGGCTGGTCGACCGACTTGCGCCAGATCACGCCCGGAGCAACGCGCTCCACCGGAGCGGTCAGGTCGGTGCCCAGCGGGCCCTTGCCGTCGATCGGCTCGCCCAGTGCGTTCACGACGCGGCCCAGCAGTTCCGGACCGACCGGCACTTCCAGGATGCGGCCGGTGGTCTTGGCGACGTCGCCTTCGCGCAGGTTTTCGTAGTCACCCAGGACCACGGCGCCGACCGAGTCGCGCTCCAGGTTCAGGGCCAGGGCGAAGGTGTTGTTCGGCAGTTCGATCATTTCGCCCTGCATCACGTCGGCCAGACCGAAGATGCGCACGATGCCGTCGGACACGCTGGTCACGGTGCCTTCGTTGCGCGATTCCGCGGCCAGCTTGACCTTCTCGATGCGGTTCTTGATCAGTTCGCTGATTTCGGAGGGGTTGAGCGTGGTTGCCATCGTCAAGTCCTAGTGCCGGCAGCGGGGCCGGACGTTAAATGAATTCAGTTAGCGAGCGCGGTCTGCAGACGGGCCAGCTTGCCCTTCAGCGAACCATCGATGACCACGTCGCCGGCGTCGATCACGGCGCCGCCGATCAGCGAAGCATCGACCGCGGTGGTCACGTCGACCTCGCGGTTGAAGCGCTTGCGCAGCGCAACCTTGATCGCGTCCAGCTCTCCGGCCGACAGCTCGGAAGCCGAGGTCACCGTGGCCTTGACCACGTGCTCGGCTTCGGCGCGCAGGGCGTCGAACATGCCGGAGATTTCCGGCAGCAGCGGCAGACGATGCGATTCGGCCAGGATGGCCAGGAAGCGCGAGTAGGTCTCGCCGTGGGACACCGGCGCCAGCAGGGCGACGGCGTCGTCACGACCCAGCTCCGGGTTGGCGAGCAGGGCCGCCACGCGCGGGTCGGCGGCGACGTGGGCGGAGAACGCCAGGGCGTCCGACCACGGCGCGAACGCGCCTTCGTCGCGCGCGGTCGCGAACGCGGCGCGGGCGTACGGGCGGGCAAGCGTGAGGGCCTGGCTCATCCTTAGATCTCCGAGGCCAGCTCGTCGAGCAGCGCCTTGTGGGCGTTGGCGTCGATTTCGCGCTTGAGCAGCTTTTCGGCACCGGTCACGGCCAGCGCGGACACCTGCTTGCGCAGATCTTCACGGGCACGATTGGCGGCGGCGTCGATTTCAGCCTGGGCCAGTTCCTTCTGACGGGTGGCTTCGGTGATCGCTTCGTTACGGGCAGCATCAACGATCTGATTGGCACGTGCGTGGGCCTGATCGATGATCTCGTTGGCCTTGGTGCGTGCTTCCTTCAGCGCTTCGTTGACCTTCTCCTGCGCCTGGGCCAGGTCTTTCTGGCTGCGGTCGGCAGCAGCGAGGCCTTCAGCAATCTTCTGCTGGCGCTCTTCGATCGCGTTCATCAGCGGCGGCCAGATCTTGGTCGCGATGATCCAGATCAGACCAGCGAAGGCGAGCGCCTGCGCAAGAAGGGTGAAATTGATATTCATGGTTAGCTCGATCGCTGGTTTCGGGGTGGACGTGCCGCCGAAGCGGCACATCCGGCCTTCATCCGAAACCGGGTGCATCAGCACCCGGTCGTCTCAAACCGCTGTATCAGCCGGCCAGAGCCTTGGTGACGGCGCCAGCGAAGGCAGCCGACAGCGGGTTGGCGAAGGCCAGCAGCAGGCCGACAGCGACCGAGATGATGAACGCGGCGTCGATCAGGCCGGCGGTGATGAACATGCGGACCTGCAGGACCGGGATCAGTTCCGGCTGGCGGGCGGCCGACTCCAGGAACTTACCAGCCATGATGGCCAGACCCAGACCGGCGCCCAGCGCGGCCAGGCCGATCATGATGCCGACGGCAAGGGCGGTGGAGCTCTGAATCTGCGCGAAGTTGGTCAGGACGGCGAAGTACATGGTTATCTCCAGGAACTTAAGTTGCTAAGGGTGATGAAACGGATGAAGGTTGAAACGCGTTGAAGCTTGAAACTCAGTGAGCGTCTTCCGACAGGCTCAGGTACACGATCGACAGCATCATGAAGATGAAGGCCTGCAGCGGGATCACCAGCAGGTGGAACAGCATCCAGCCGAGGCCGAACACACCACCGGCAATGGCACCGAAGAAACCGGCACCACCCAGCACCCAGATCAGCAGGAACACGATTTCGCCGCCGAACATGTTGCCGAACAGTCGCATCGCCAGCGAGATCGGCTTGCTCAGCCACTCGACGATGTTGAGGATCAGGTTGAACGGCATCATCCACTTGCCGAACGGCGCCGTCAGGAATTCCTTGATGAAGCCGCCCAGGCCCTTGGACTTGAGCGCGAAGAACAGCATCAGGAAGAACACGCTGATGGCCATGCCCAGGGTGGCGTTGACGTCAGCGGTCGGGACCGGCTTCCAGTAGTGCACGCCCACCCATTCCAGCGGCTTGGCGATGAAATCGGCCGGGATCATCTTCAGCAGATTCATCAGCAGAATCCAGAAGAAGATGGTGATGGCGATCGGCGTGACCAGCTTGCTCTTGCCGTGGTAGGTGTCCTTGGCCTGGCGGTCGACGAACTCCAGGCAGATTTCCACGAAGGCCTGCCACTTGCCCGGCACGCCGGCGGTGGCCTTGCGGGTGCCCAGCCAGAAGGCGACCACGATCACCAGGCCCATCAGGACCGCGGTGAGGAAGGTATCGACGTGGATATGCCAGAACATACCCTCGCCCTTGCCGACCGGAGCGGTCAGGTTCTGCAAGTGATGCTGGATGTAGCTGGTAGGGGTTAGAGCCTCGCCCGCCATGTGTCCGGAACCTTCAGTTAATTGAATTCTGTCAACGCCTGGCCATGGCCAGGACCTGGAACATCAAGCCGACGGCGATACCGGCCAACAGCGCCAATGCAGGCAGCTTGAAGACCAGGAACCCCACCAGCAGGACGCCGAAAACCACGACCCACTTGGCCACGATCGCAATGATCAGGCGAGCCATCGCCGATCCAGCGGCCAGTGCCCCGCCGCCCAGTGCCATCCGTGCCGCCACCCAGCCACCGGCCGAAATGGCCACACCGGACGCCAGCGCGCCGAGGGCGTATTTCGGACCTACCAGCAGGAAGGCCAGGGCCAGGACAGCCACTGCGGCCAGCGGGTAGACCGCGGCGCGCAGCATCAGTCGCCGACCCGCATCAACGGAGTTCAGCACAGGACGTCCCGCGTGGTTGCAAATGGAGGACTGAGGCGGCTACAGCAGGGGGGCCTCATCGAGCCGCCAAATTATAGCAATGGGACAATTTGCGAGACAACCGCTGCCTGTTCATCCCGGGAAGCCGCAAGTTGCGGTAACGGTTACATTTTTGCGTGCCACCCGGGGGACAATGACGTCCGTATGATGCTGCGGCGCAATATTGAACTTTGGTCGCATCCGGCGGAACTTTCGCCCAACGCACCGGTCCGATCTTTCGACCTGCCTGCAGCAACCTCGTCGACGCTTCGCCCCGCAGGTCCCACGATGGCCCCGAAGCCCGGCTCCGGGGCCATCTTTTTGCATCGTCGCGACAGCGCTGAACCGTACACATGCCATGGACCATACGTTCACGGATGGTGGACGGGCGCGTCCGGCACAGTGGTCTTCATTCTGATGAACCACTGCAAGGACTCTTCGATGCGCCCTGTACCCACCCTGCTCGCCCTCTCCCTGCTCGCCGTCGGCGCCTCGTTCGCCACTGCCGCCCACGCCGCTGAAGGCGACGACCGCTTCGCCCTGCGCCTGGGTGCGATGAACATCGACTCGGACAATACCCTCCGCGGCAAGACCAACGTCGCCGGCCAGGACATCGGCTTCTCCGAGGACTTCAAGCTGGGTGGCAAGGAGTGGGAGCCGCGCATCGACGGCATGTTCCGCATCAGCAACCGCCAGCGCCTGCTGTTCAACTACTTCAAGTACGACAAGGACCGCCGCGAGACCCTCGGCCAGGACATTTCCTTCGGTGACGTCAACGTGCCGTCGGGCAGCTTCGTAAAGGGCGAGCTGAAGTACCAGGTCGCCAGCCTGGTCTATGACTACTCGGTGGTGGACACCGACACCTTCGACCTCGGCCTGCAGCTGGGTGCCGAGTACGCCAAGGTGAGCACCAAGGCCTACGCCGATCTGGGCACCGTCTATGAAGGCCAGTTCCTCAACGAGAAGACCGACGGCGTGGCGCCGGTGGTCGGTGCGCGGCTGAGTTTCACCCCGTCCGAGAAGTGGATGATCACGCTGCAGGGCCAGTACCTCAACACGCGCTGGGGCAGCTTCGACGACTACAAGGGCGACCTGAGCCGCGCCAACGCCATCGTCGATTACCGCTTCACGAAGAACTTCGGCGTGTTCGCCGGCTATGACTGGTTCAAGCTGGACGCGGACAAGAAGGGCAGCGACGGCACCATCGGCCTGAAGCAGGAATTCAAGGGCCCGGTGGCCGGCGTCAGCTTCGTGTTCTGATCCCCCGCTCCTTCCACACGCTCTCTCTCCTGGCGCGGCCTCCGGAACATCGGGGCCGCGCTTTTTTGTGCTGTTTTTCCCTGCGTGCAGAAGCAAGAGCAGCTGGGTCGAGCGCTTGAGGGAGAGGGGGCTGGGTGCGAATGTCCCCCGTCGCCCGCCTGCGGCGGTCGCCTCCTCCTTTACTTCGCACGCAAGCCCCTCTTCCCTCCGCGTATCAGGCGTCCAGGCGTCCAGGCGGCCCAGGCAGTGGCTCTCGACCGTCCGCAAGCCGAGCCGCTGTGTGGATGGCAGGCGTTTGGACAAAGTAAAGGAGGAGGCGACCGCCGCAGGCGGGCGACGGGGGACATTTGTCCAAATGCCTGCCACCCGCGCAGCGGCCCGAACGCTCGCAACGGCGTCGAACGAAGAAACAAAAAGCCCCGGCAGATGCCAGGGCTTTTCGTTCGCGAAGGCGCAGGCGCCTTACTTCTTCTTCGGCATGTACAGATCGGTGATCGTGCCGTCGTAGATTTCCGAGGCCATCGCCACCGACTCGCTCAGCGTCGGGTGCGCGTGGATGGTGTGGCCGATATCTTCGGCTTCCGCACCCATCTCGATGGCCAGGCCGATCTCGGCCAGCAGGTCACCGGCATGCACGCCGACGATGGCACCACCGATGATGCGGTGGGTCTCTTCGTCGAAGATCAGCTTGGTGAAGCCCTCGGTACGGCCGATGCCGATCGCACGGCCACTGGCGGCCCACGGGAACTTGGCCACGCCGACCTTCAGGCCCTTGGCCTTGGCTTCGGTCTCGGTGACGCCGACCCAGGCGATTTCCGGGTTGGTGTAGGCCACCGACGGAATCACCCGCGCCACCCACTCCTTCTTGTGCCCAGCTGCCACTTCAGCGGCCAGCTTGCCCTCGTGCGTGGCCTTGTGGGCCAGCATCGGGTTGCCGACGATGTCGCCAATGGCAAAGATGTGCGGCACGTTGGTGCGCATCTGGCGGTCAACCGGGATGAAGCCACGGTCGGTGACCTGCACGCCGGCCTTCTCGGCATCGATCTTCCTGCCGTTCGGCGAGCGGCCCACGGCCACCAGCACGCGGTCGAAGGTGCCCTGCGCCAGCGCAGGCGCCTGGCCTTCCTCGGCGGCTTCGAAGGTCACGGTGATGCCCTTGGCATCGGCGGTGACGCCCGAGGCCTTGGTCTTCAGGTGCACTTCGATGCCCTGCTTCTTCAGGCGGTCGGCCAGCGGCTTGACCAGGTCCTTGTCGGCGCCCGGCATCAGCTGGTCCATGAACTCGACCACGGTGACCTTGCTGCCCAGCGCGCCATACACGGTGGCCATTTCCAGGCCGATGATGCCGCCGCCGACGACCAGCAGCGAAGCCGGCACTTCGGCCAGCTCCAGCGCGTCGGTGGAATCCATCACACGCTTGTCGTCCCACGGGAAGTTCGGCAGCTTCACCGCCTGCGAACCGGCGGCGATGATGCACTTCTGGAAGCGCAGCAGCTGGGTGCTGCCGTCAGCAGCAGTGATTTCCAGTTCGTTGGCCGAAACAAACTTGCCGACGCCCTGCACGCTGCGGACCTTGCGCTGCTTGGCCATGCCGGCCAGGCCCTTGGTCAGCTGGTTGACGACCTTTTCCTTGTACTCGCGCAGCTTGTCCAGGGTGATGGTCGGCTTGCCGAACTCGACGCCGAAATCACCGGCGTGGGCGACCTCGTCGATCACCGCAGCAGCATGCAGCAGTGCCTTGGACGGAATGCAGCCCACGTTGAGGCAGACGCCGCCGAGGCTGGCGTAGCGCTCGACCAGCACCGTATCCAGGCCCACGTCTGCGGCGCGGAACGCCGCCGTGTAGCCGCCCGGACCGGAGCCCAGCACAACCATCTCGCATTCGATGTCGGCCGGCTTGCCGCTGGACAGCGCCGGCTTCGGTGCGGCCGGTTCGGCCGGGGCGCGGTGCGACGGGGTCACCGGCGGCTTGCTGGCCGGAGCAGCTGCTGCCGGAGCCGGCGCAGCGGCCTTGGCCGGGGCTTCGGCGGCGCCTTCAGCGTCCAGCACCACGACCACGGCACCCTCGGACAGGGTGTCGCCCAGCTTGACCTTGATTTCCTTGACCACGCCGGCGGCCGAGGACGGCACTTCCAGGGTGGCCTTGTCCGATTCCAGGGTCACCAGACCCTGATCCTTCTTCACCGTGTCGCCAACGGCGACCAACACTTCAATCACCGGCACATCGCTGTAATCGCCGATGTCGGGAACCTTGACTTCAATCGTGGCCATGGTGGGTTTTCCTCGTGCCCGCCCGGCATGGCCGGCGGGCTGTCACTGCATCTGTTCACGCGGCCGCGCCAGGGGCTGCGGCCGCACGGTGGGGGCGAAGCGGTGCCTTACAGCAGCACGCGGCGCATGTCGGCCAGTACCTGCGACAGGTACGTGGTGAAGCGTGCGGCCAGAGCGCCGTCGATGACGCGGTGGTCGTAGCTCAGCGACAGCGGCAGCATCAGCTTCGGTGCGAATTCCTTGCCGTTCCAGACCGGCTGGATGGACGACTTGGACACGCCGAGGATGGCCACTTCCGGTGCATTGACGATCGGGGTGAACGCGGTGCCGCCGATGCCGCCCAGCGAGCTGATCGAGAAGCAGCCGCCGCTCATGTCGGCCGGGCCCAGCTTGCCGTCGCGCGCCTTCTTGGCCAGTTCGCCGGTTTCCTGCGCGATCTGCACCACGCCCTTCTTGTCCACGTCGCGGATGACCGGCACGACCAGGCCGTTCGGCGTATCGGCGGCAAAGCCGATGTGGAAGTACTTCTTCAGGGTCAGGTTTTCACCGCTGGCATCGAGCGAGGCATTGAATTCCGGGAACTTCTTCAGTGCCGCGGCGCTGGCCTTGATCAGGAAGGCGAGCATGGTCAGCTTGATGCCGGCCTTCTCGTTTTCCTTGTTCAGCGCCACGCGCAGGCCTTCCAGATCGGTGATGTCAGCCTGCTCGAACTGGGTGACGTGCGGGATCATGGCCCAGTTGCGGGCCAGGTTCGCACCCGAGATCTTCTTGATGCGCGACAGCGGCTGGACTTCGGTCTCGCCGAACTTGCTGAAGTCGACCTTCGGCCACGGCAGCAGGTTCAGGCCACCACCGGCAGCGACAGCAGCACCGCCGGCAGCCGGCACGCCACCGCTGAGTGCGGCCTTGACGAACTTCTGCACGTCACCCTTGGTGATGCGGCCACCCTTCTCGGTGCCGTTGATCTGCAGCAGGTCCACGCCCAGTTCGCGGGCGAACACACGCACCGCCGGGGTGGCATACGGCACCTTGGCCGGCAGCACGCCATCGGCGTTGAACTGCACCGGCGGGCTGCTCGGGGTACCGGCCGAGGCGATCTCACGGGCCGCCAGCTTGTCCGGCTGCGCCGGCACAGCGACCGGCTCGACCTTGGTGGCGGTCTCGGCGGCAGCCGGAGCGGCCGCAGCGGCCGCCTTGGTCGGCGCCGGCGCGGCAGCGCCCTCGGCTTCGATGATGGCGACCACATTGCCCTGCGACAGATTGTCGCCAACCTTGACCTTGATCTCCTTGACCACACCGGCCACCGACGACGGCACTTCCATGGTGGCCTTGTCGCTTTCCAGCGTGACCAGGCCCTGGTCCTTCTTGACCGTGTCGCCGACGGCGACCAGCACTTCGATGACCGGGATACCGGAGTAATCGCCGATATCCGGCACCAGCGCCTCCACCGCGCCACCGCTGGCGGCCGGGGCAGCCGGTGCAGCCGGTGCAGCAGCGGCCGGAGCCGGCGCGCTCTGGGTAGCGGCAGCCGGGGCAGCGGCCTTGGCCGGTGCCGGAGCAGCAGCGGCCGGCTTGGCGGCTTCGCCTTCGGCCACTTCGATCAGCGCCACGACCTTGCCTTCGGACAGGCTGTCGCCGACCTTGACCTTCAGTTCCTTGACCACGCCAGCCACCGACGACGGCACTTCCATGGTCGCCTTGTCACTTTCCAGCGTCACCAGGCCCTGGTCCTTCTTGACCGTGTCGCCGACGGCGACAAGCACCTCGATTACCGGGATATCGCTGTAGTCACCGATATCGGGGACAAGTGCTTCCTTGATTTCGGCCATGGGGATAACTCCGGCAATCTGGTGTAGGGAAACGTCTATTGTGCGGCCAGCGGGGGCCAGCGCCAACCGTTACAGGTGTTTTCAGTACTCACGCAGCCGGGACACGCTGTTGCTCATGGGTTGCGGCCGCGACCAGTCGGTAGCGTATTGTCCGGACGATGTCCGCTTCATGTCGCCAGTGCGTCGGCTACCGGCTGCCAGGCCTGGCGCAGCCGCGGCAGCGACCAGGCCGCGTTGGCCGGGCTGGTGGACGGCAGTGCCAGCAGCCTTGGCGGAGTCTCCAGGCAGGGCAGCACCCAACGCTGGAATGCCTTCAGTGAAGCGGCACCGTTGCAGCCGATCAGCTCCAGCTCAGGAAGCGAAGCGATTAATGCCGGCAGCGCATTGGGCACTTCCGTGCCACGCACGATGTCGGCATCCAGGCTGCCACGCCGCTCGCACTGGCCGATCACATCCCACAGGCCGATACCTGCCGCCTGTAGTGCCTGCAGTCGCTGCGCATAGGGCAGACCCGCGTCGAAGCCGCAGATATCGGCCAGCACAGGCCAGAAGCGATTGCGCGGATGCGCGTAGTAGCGCTGCTCCTGCAATGACGCAACGCCGGGCATCGAACCCAGCAGCAACACCCTGCACTTCGTGTTCACCTGCGCTTGCAGGCCGATGCACACCGTTGCTTCGCTCACATCTTCTCCAACTGCATGAATGTCGCCGAAGGCCGAAAAGCCCATGAAAACAGGCTTTTCGCTCCGGTCGCTGAACAAGGAAAACTATTTTTTAACGTGCGTCGGATTCGATTCATGTTGGGGCGACTACGGTGTGCTCGCCCCGCAACCGGGGGCCCAAAACAAGAAACATTAGGAGATACCCCCATGCGCTCCATCCGTATCCTGAGTCTCGCCCTGCTGACCTCCGCCGCCTTCGCGCCGGCCGCTTTCGCCCAGGACAGCAGCAGCACCGACACCGCTTCGGGCAAGCATTTTGCCGTTGTTGGCGGCATCTCGCTGCTGGAACCGAAGAACGACCCGATCACCGGCGTGAAGAAGACCGATGGTGGCCCGGCGCCGACCGTCAGCTTCAGCTACTACATCAACGACAACTGGGCCGTTGAACTGTGGGGCGCTGCCGACAAGTTCGACAACAAGTTCAAGGGCCCGGACAACGCCCGCCTGGGCTCGGTCGAGCAGCAGCCGATCGCGCTGAGCGGCCAGTACCACTTCGGCCAGGCTGACAACGTGTTCCGTCCGTTCGTGGGCGTGGGCTACTACCAGTCGAGCTTCAGCAACGAGAAGCTGGGCAACGGCGCTGACACCGACATCCGCTTCAAGGATGCCAAGGGCGTGATCGGCACCGTCGGCGTGGACATGAACATCAACTCCACCTGGTTCGCCCGTGCTGACGCCCGCTACATGCGTTCGCGCCCGGACGTGAAGGTGGGCGGCGAGAAGATCGGCGAAGCCAAGATGGATCCGTGGACCGTCGGCTTCGGCATCGGCGCCCGCTTCTGATCCAGGCTGCACCTGCTTCACTGATGTAACGCGACGGGCCCTTCGGGGCCCGTCGTCGTTTCTGTCACCCGCGCTCCACCTGTAGAGCCAAGCCCATGCTCGGCTGCTTTTATGTAGAGTCGAGCCAAGCCCCTATCCCGAGTCGAGCGGCGGGCTCCGCGCGCATTGCGATGCGTTACGTTCAATGGCGCCCACGGTCAATGGTGGCGCGGCTCGGCTCTACATAAACAGGATGCGGAGGCACGATGCACGACGTCGACCTGCTGGTGATCGGTGGCGGCATCAACGGCGCCGGCATCGCCCGTGATGCCAGCGGCCGCGGCCTGCGCGTGCAGCTGTGCGAACAGCACGACCTGGCCGCGCATACCTCCAGTGCCAGCAGCAAACTGGTCCACGGCGGCCTGCGTTACCTGGAACAGGGCGAGCTGGGCCTGGTGCGCAAGGCGCTGGGCGAACGCGAGGTGGTACGCCGGCAGGCGCCCCATCTGGTCCATCCATTGCGCTTCGTACTGCCGTGGGAACCCCACCTGCGCCCACGCTGGATGCTGCGCATGGGACTGTGGCTGTACGACCACCTGGGCCGGCGCAGCCCGGCATTTCCCGCCTCGCACGCCCTGGACCTTCAGCGTGATCCGCTCGGCCCTTGGCTCTCTCCGGACCTGCGGCAGGCCTTCAGCTACGCCGACGCGCAGGTGGATGACGCGCGCCTGGTGCTGCTCAACGCCCTGGACGCTGCCCAACGTGGCGCGCAGGTACATGTGCGCAGCCGCTGCATCGAGCTGCGCCCTGTACAGGGCCATTGGCAGGCCGTGCTGGAATCCTGCGACGGCCGACGGCAGAACGTGACCGCGCGTGCCGTGGCCAATGCGGCCGGTCCATGGGCCGGCGGCCTGCTGGAGCAGATGGAGGCACGCAGCGGCGGCCCCTCACTGCGGCTGGTACAAGGCAGCCACATCGTGCTGCGCCGTCCCTGGCCCGACGACAGTGCGTGCCTGCTGCAGCAGCCCGATGGCCGCGTGGTGTTCCTGCTGCCCTTCGCCCACGATCATCTGCTGGTCGGCACTACCGACACCGACTACCGCGGCGATCCGGCACGCTGCAGCGTGCTGCCTTCCGAGGTGAGCTACCTGTGCGCGGCCGCCAACCGTTATCTGCGCGAGCCGATCACTGCGCAAGACGTGGCCTGGCAGTTCGCCGGCGTGCGCCCATTGCTGGCCGACCCGGACCCGCGTGCGGCGAAGCTGAGCCGCGACTACCGACTTCAGCTGCAGTCCTACCCGGCACCGGCGCTGCATGTGCTGGGCGGCAAGCTGACCACCTACCGGGTGCTGGCCGAAGAAGCGCTGAACCTGCTGCGCCCTGCCCTGCCACAGATGGGACCGGCCTGGACGGCAGGTGGAGACCCGCTGCCGGGCAGCGACTGGGGTGACGCCGCACAGGCGCGCTCCCGCCTGCAGGCGCTGGCACCGTGGTTGCCCGAGGAAATCGCACGCCGCTGGGCCGGCGCCTACGGCAGCCGCAGCGCGGAGCTGCTGCATGGCCTGCAGGGTGTGAACGATCTTGGTGAGGACTTTGGCGGGGGCCTGCATGCGCGGGAAGTGGCTTTCCTGCGTGAGCACGAATGGGCCCTGGATGCCGAGGACGTGCTGTGGCGGCGGAGCAAGCTGGGGTTGCGGCTGGATGCGGCGCAGGTGGCGCGACTGCAGGCGTGGATGGAGCAACCCACCCTGTAGAGCCAAGCCATGCTCGGCTGCGCTGTGCAAATGCAGCCAAGCATGGCTCGGCTCTACAGAGAGAAAGGTAAGTTACCCTGACCGTTCTACCGGAGACGCTGCATGACGCCCCGCTACGTGCTGGCCATCGACCAGGGCACCACCAGTTCGCGCGCGATCCTGTTCGACCGCGCTGGCGACATCGTCGGCAGTGCGCAGCGCGAGTTCGCGCAGATCTTTCCGCAACCGGGCTGGGTTGAGCATGACCCACGCGAGATCCTCACCAGCGTCTATGCCACGCTGACCGAACTGCTCAGCCGTGGTCAGATCGACCCGCGCCACATCGCCGCACTGGGCATCACCAACCAGCGCGAAACCACCGTGGTCTGGGACCGTGCCACCGGCCAGCCGATCCACAATGCCATCGTCTGGCAGTCGCGGCAGAGCCACGCCATCTGCGAGCGGCTGAAGTCCGACGGGCATGAAGCGCTGATCCGCGAGCGGACCGGCCTGCTGATCGATGCCTATTTCTCTGCGACCAAGGTGCGCTGGATCCTCGACCACGTGGAAGGTGCGCAGCAGCGCGCCGAGCGTGGCGAACTGCTGTTCGGTACCATCGACAGCTGGCTGGTGTGGAACCTCAGCGGTGGCCAGGCGCATGTGACTGACTACAGCAACGCGGCGCGCACGCTGCTGTTCAACATCCACACGCTGGACTGGGATGACGACCTGCTGGCCCTGCTCGACATCCCGCGCGCGATGCTGCCGCAGGTGCGCGATTCCAGTTCGGTGTATGCGCACACCCGGCCACAGTTCTTCTTCGACCACCCGATCCCGATCGCCGGCATCGCTGGTGACCAACAGGCGGCGCTGTTCGGCCAGGCCTGCTTCCAGCCAGGCATGGTCAAGAACACTTATGGCACCGGCTGCTTCATGCTGATGCACACCGGCACGCAGGCGGTGCGTTCGCGCAACGGCCTGCTGACCACCATCGCCTGGGGCCTCGACGGGCGCGTGGAATATGCACTCGAAGGTTCGATCTTCATCGCCGGCTCGGTGGTGCAGTGGCTGCGCGACGGCCTGCGGATGATCGAGCGCGCCAGTGACAGCCAGGCGCTGGCCGCGCAGGTGCCCGACAGCGGCGGCGTCTATCTGGTTCCCGCCTTCGTCGGCCTGGGGGCGCCTTACTGGCGCAGTGATGTGCGCGGTGCGATGTTCGGATTGACCCGTGGCACCGGCAAGGCGCACTTCGTGCGTGCGGCGTTGGAAGCGATGGCCTACCAGACCCGCGACGTGCTCGATGCGATGCAGTCCGATGCCGGTATCGCGCTGACCGAACTGCGCGCCGATGGCGGCGCGATCGGCAACGACTTCCTTGCCGGCTTCCAGGCCGACATCCTTGGGGTGCCACTGCTGCGGCCGCGGTTGACCGAGACCACTGCGCTGGGCGCGGCCTACCTGGCCGGGCTGGCGGTGGGGTTCTGGTCCAGCCGCGAACAGATCGCCGCGCAATGGGGCCTGGACCGGCGCTTCGAGCCACAGATGGACGTGGCCCGGCGTGAGAAACTGTATGCAGGATGGCAGCAGGCCGTTGCCGCCACCCTCGCCTTCCACGTCGATTGAAACTGCAATGCCGTGCCGTGCCGTGCCGTGCCGTGCCGTGCCGTGCCGTGCCCGGCTACGGTACGTGGATTGACCCTGTAGAGCCGAGCCATGCTCGGCTGCCGTTGGTGGGGCGCCGCAAAAAAGCAGAGCCGAGCATGGGCTCGGCTCTACAGGGACATTGGCGCCGGGGATCAGAACGCCGGCAGCACCGCGCCCTTGTACTTGGTCTCGATGAAGGCCTTCACCTGCGGGCTGGTCAGGGCCTTGGCCAGCTTCTGCACGCGGGCGTCGTCCTTGTTGTCCGGGCGCGCGACCAGGAAGTTCACGTACGGCGAGTCCTTGCTCTCGATCGCCAGTGCATCCTTGGTCGGGTTGAGGCCGGCGTCCAGCGCGTAGTTGGTGTTGATCAGGGCCAGATCGACCTGGTCCAGCACGCGCGGCAGCATCGCCGAGTCCAGCTCGCGGAACTTCAGGTTCTTCGGATTGGCGGTGATGTCACGCAGGGTCGACAGCGCGTTGGTCGGATCCTTCAGCTCGATCACGCCGGCCTTGTGCAGCAGGATCAGCGCACGGCTGTTGTTGCTCGGATCGTTCGGGATCACCACGTCGGCGCCTTCGCGCAGCTCGGCCAGCGACTTGATCTTGCGCGAGTACGCACCGAACGGCTCGATGTGCACGCCGATCACCTTCACCAGATCGGTCTTGCGGTCGCGGTTGTAGGCGTCCAGGTAAGGCTCGGTCTGGAAGTAGTTGGCGTCCACCTGCTTCTGCACCAGCTGGTCGTTGGGCTGCACGTAGTCGTTGAACACGCGCACGTCCAGGTCCACGCCTTCCTGCTTGAGGATCGGCTTGACCACTTCAAGGATCTCGGCATGCGGCACGGCCGTGGCGGCCACCACCAGCTTCTGCGAGGGCTCGCCGGACGTGCCGCAGGCGGTCAGGGCCAGCGCAGCGGCGAGCAGGGGCAGCAACAGGGTCTTCTTCATGGGCGGGAGGGTTCTCGGGGGGAGTGTCAGGAGTTGTCGTAGTTGCTCAGGGCGAGCTCAAGCAGCGCCTTGGCCTGCTCGCGCAGCATCACCGGTTCGACGATCTCGGCATCCGAGCCGTAGTGCAGCACGTCCATCAGCAGCTCGCGGGAGACGCTGTACGGCACCTTCAGTTCATAGCGGCCATCAGCCAGGAAGCGGCCCTGCTGCTTGGAATGCCAGTGCTCGTCGGCCACCCAGCGCGCGGCCTTGGCGCTGAACAGGATGGTCGCCCAGCCCTTCGGCGCGCCGGAGAAGATGCCGTAGCTGGCCCCCAGCTGCTCGTCCAGTTCGCTGTCGGCCACGTCACGGGCGGTGCTGTCGATCACCCGCGCCCTGTGGATACGGTCCACGGCAAAGCTGCGCAGCGCCTCGCGGTCATGGTCCCAGGCATCCAGGTACCAGTTGTCGCGGTAGTGGGTCAGGCGCTGCGGCGAAACGGTGCGCTTGGTCGGCTCGTCGGTGGAACGGGCGCGGTACTCGAACGCCAGCTGGCGGCGCTCCAGCACCGCTGAAGCCACGCTGCGGAAGCTGCCTTCATCGAACTTGCGGCCACGGTGCGGAATCACCCGCACGCGGTCCACCGGCCAGCTGGAAACGCCAGCCTGGGCCGCCAGCAGGCTCTCGATGCGCTGCTGCAGCGGCGCCAGCACCGAGGACAGCACGCCGCCGCCGGTCCGCGCCAGCAGGTGCTGCGAGGCCAGCAGGGCATGCAGTTCCTCCGAGCTCAGCCACAGGCCGGGCAGCTCGAAGCGGTCGCTCTCGTCGGCCTGGTAACGGAAGCCGGCCTCGCCGTCGCCCTCGATCGGTGCCATCAGCGCGTCGCGCAGGAAGGCCAGATCGCGGTAGACGGTGGCACGGGAGCAACCGAGCTTGTCCTGCAGGGTCGCCACCGTCACCGGATAGCGTGCGGACTTGAGCAGACGATGCAGGGCGGTGATGCGTTCGTATCGGTCCATACCCCCGATTATGTCCGAGTCGCGGGTCTTGTGTGGGACGTTTGGGCTATCGTGGTCGCCCCCACCCCTCTGGAACACCCGATGCGCCGGTTGCCTGCCCTGTCCCTGCTGGCCTGCCTGCTGCTGGCCGCCTGTGATCGCGCGCCCGCGCCGGCCAGCACCGAAGCGCCCGTGCCGGCAGCGGATCCGGCGCAGGCGGTGCTGGAGGCCAGCCAGCGCTTCTCGGCCCTGCGCAGCTTCCACGCCGAACTGGAGGTGCTGGGTGCGCCGCAGCCGGTGCGCAGCGCCATGGACTTCGTCGCCCCCGACCGCTTCCGGGTGCAGACCCCGGCCGGTCCGCAGACGATCATCGGCGACACCATGTTCCTGCAGGCCGACGACGCGATCCGGCAGGTGCCGACCCCACCGGGCCTGCTCGAGCAATGGCGCAACCCGCTGCCGGCCGATGCCCTGCCCGCCGATCTGCAGGCCGAAGACCTGGGCAGCCAGTCGCTGGACGGGGTCGAGACACGTCACTACCGCCTGCGTGGCGCGCAGCCCGGCGAACGCCTGGAGTACTGGGTGGACGCGCAGGGCCTGCCGCGGCAGATCGTCCGCAGCGGCAGCAGCAATGGCCGCAGCTTCCAGCTGCGCCTGCGCTATTCGCGCTTCAACGACCCGGCATTGCGCGTCGATCTGCCCTGAATAGGCGATCGCGGCAACGTCTGCTGAAGAAACCGTTTGGATCGATTCGGACCGCCATCACGCTTCCAGTATCATCACCGGCTGTCAACCGCTTCGGAGAAGCCCCGATGTCCCTGCGCGTGTCCCTGCTGATCCCCCTGCTGCTGTGCGCACCGCTCGCGTATGCGCAGGATGCCTCCGAACTGGCGGCGATGTCCTCGCCGTGGAGCGGCAGTGGCGGCGAGCTCGGCTTCGCTTCGGCACGCGGCAACAGCAGCACCGAGAGCTTCAACGGCCGCCTGCGCCTGCGCTACACCGATGGCGACTGGGTGCACAGCATGGACCTGGCCGGCCTGCGTTCCAGCTCCAAGGTGATCGAGACCCGCGACGACGGCTCCACCAGCCGCCGCAACAACACCACCGCCAACCGCTACACCGGCAGTGCCGGCAGCGCGCTGCAGCTGGGCGAGCACCGCCAGCTGACGGCCACGGTGCGTACCGAGCGCGATGACTTCGCCACCTACGACCGCCAGAGCTCGTTCGGTCTGGGTTACGGCACTCGCCTGTGGAACACCGAGCGTTTCTCGTTCGACGCGCAGATCGGCCCCGGTGTGCGCCGCACCCACAGCACCGAGGACGACCGCACCCGCACCGGCATGATCGGCCGCGGCCTGTTCGACATGAAGTACTCGCTGACCGACAACACCGACCTGGTCAACACCCTGCTGGTCGAATCGGGTTCCTACAACACCTTCGGCCAGAACGACTTCGGTGTTTCGGTGAGCATGAACGAACATCTGGCGCTGAAGGCCGGCTGGCAGGCGCGTTACAACAGTGACGTGGCCGAGGACAAGCGCAAGACCGATACGCTGACCACGATGAACGTGGTCTACAAGTTCAAATAAGCAGAACGGGCGCCGAGGGCGCCCGTTCTTCTTCCGGTAGTGCCGGCCGCTGGCCGGCAACTGCATTCAACTGGGCCACGAGGTTGCCGGCCAACGGCCGGCACTACCTGCGATGGCTCAGACGTTCAGCAGCTCGCCGGCGCCATCATCCAGCAGCATCTTCGCCACGCGCTGGCCCAGCGCTTCCGGGTCACTGGCCGGGCCCACCGCCTCGGCACGCACCGCACGGCCATCGCTGGCGCTGCCAACCAGCCCCTGCAGGTGCAGGTCGTCGCCCTGCCACTGCGCGATGGCCGCAACCGGCACGTGGCAGCTGCCATGCAACGCACGGTTCATCGCCCGCTCGGCCTCCACGCAGGCACGCGTGGCCGCGTCATCAAGCGGGGCGAACAGCGCCATCAGGCGCGCATTGCCGCCATCGCACTCCACTGCCACCGCGCCCTGCGCCGGAGCCGGCAGCCACTGCGGCGGCTGCAGGCGCGCGACGATGCGCCCGCCCAGGCCCAGACGCTCCAGGCCGGCCACGGCCAGCACGATGGCGTCGTAGCCGCCGTTGTCGAGCTTGGCCAGGCGGGTGTTGACGTTGCCGCGCAGGTCCAGCAGCTCCAGGTCCGGGCGCAGCGCGCGCAGTTGGGCCTGACGACGCAGCGACGAGGTACCGACCCGCGCGCCAATCGGCAGCGCGTCCAGCGAGGCGTACAGATTGGAGACGAAGCCATCGGCGGGATCGTGGCGGGTCAGCATTGCCGGCAACGCGAACGGCGCGTCCAGTTCCATCGGCACATCCTTCAGCGAATGCACGGCGCAGTCGGCCTCGCCACGCAGCATGGCCAGCTCCAGTTCCTTCAGGAACAGGCCCTTGCCACCGATCGCGGCCAGCGAACGGTCGAGCACCTCGTCGCCGCGGGTGCTCATCGGCACCAGTTCCACATGCAGGCCGGGGTGGGCCTGGCGCAGGCGGTCGGCGACGTGTTCGCTCTGCCAGAGGGCGAGCGGGCTCTTGCGGGTGGCGATGCGGACGGTTTCCATCCGGTCATTATCGCGCCTATCGGCGGGATACGGCCAACGGCGGAGCCCCTCGTGGCTTGAAGCAGCAGCTGGGCTTGGCCGGTCGG